>DATLTH010000501.1:0-11352 GCA_035533695.1 Allostellaceae bacterium
CGCCGCGACGGTGACCCAAAACCCCCTCTCCCCCACTGGGGGAGAGGGTTGGGGTGAGGGGGACGACCGGTGAACGTCTTCTGGACCAGCTATGCGCTGCCGACGGTGATCATCGTCGCCGAGGTGATCGCGATCGTTGTGCCATTGCTGCTGGCGATCGCCTACTTCACCTATGCCGAGCGCAAGGTGCTGGCGTTCTCGCAATTGCGCAAAGGGCCGAACGTCGTCGGTCCGTTCGGGCTGTTTCAGCCGATCGCCGACGGTCTGAAATTGTTGATGAAGGAGACGGTGATCCCGAGCGGCGCCAACCGCGTCGTCTTTGTCGCTGCGCCGATGCTGACCTTTACCCTGGCATTGATCGCCTGGGCGGTCATCCCGTTCGATGTCGGCGTGGTCGTATCCAACATCAATGTCGGGATCCTCTATCTGTTCGCGATCAGCTCCTTGTCGGTCTACGGCATCATCATGGCCGGCTGGGCGTCGAATTCGCGCTATGCGTTTCTCGGCGCGCTGCGCTCGGCGGCACAGATGGTGTCGTACGAGGTGTCGATCGGCTTTGTGCTGGTGACCGTGCTCTTATGCGCCGGCTCGCTCAACCTGACCGACATCGTGCTGGCGCAGCGCCACGTCTGGTTTGTCCTGCCGCTGTTGCCGATGGCAGTCGTCTTTTTCATCTCCGGCCTCGCCGAGACCAACCGGGCGCCGTTCGACCTGCCGGAAGGCGAATCGGAATTGGTCGCCGGCTATTTCGTCGAATATTCGGCGATGACCTTCGCCCTGTTCTACCTCGGCGAATACGGCAACATGATCCTGGTCAGCGCGATGACCGCGATCCTGTTCCTCGGCGGCTGGCTGGCGCCGTTCAACATCGAGCCGTTTTCCGGCGCCCTGGCGCATGTCTGGCACGGGCTGTGGCTGTTGTCGAAGACCGTGTTCGTGATGTTCTGCATCCTGTGGGTGCGGGCGACCTTCCCGCGCTTCCGCTACGACCAGCTGATGCGGCTCGGATGGAAGGTGTTTCTGCCGTTCTCGCTGTTCTGGCTCGTATTGACCGCGGGCGTCTTGACCGCCTTCGGCTGGTTCCCGGCACGGTGATGGCGCGAGTTGACTGGGATGGCTGCGCTTCTATGGTTGAGCCAGGGCTGGGGTTGAGGATCGGGCAATGAGCTTTCTCGGGCGCGGGGCGCGCGGCCTGTTGCTGAGCGAGCTGGTCTCGGGCATGGCGCTGACGTTGCGCTACATGTTCCGGCGCCCGGTCACCGTCAATTATCCCTACGAGAAGGGGCCGCTGAGCGCGCGCTTTCGCGGCGAGCATGTGCTGCGGCGCTATCCCAATGGCGAAGAGCGCTGCATCGCGTGCAAGTTGTGCGAGGCGATCTGTCCGGCCCTGGCGATCACGATCGAAGCCGAGCCGCGCGAGGACGGCAGCCGGCGCACCACCCGCTACGACATCGACATGACCAAATGCATCTACTGCGGCTATTGCCAGGAGGCCTGCCCGGTCGACGCGATCGTCGAGGGTCCCAATTTCGAGTTCGCCGCCGAGACCCGCGAGGAATTGTTCTACGACAAGGAAAAGCTGCTGGCCAATGGCGACCGCTGGGAGGCCGAGATCGCAAAGGCCCTCGCCCTCGAGGCGCCCTATCGATGAGCGGAGCTGCCGCAACCCCCACCCCAACCCTCCCCCGCTTGCGGGGGAGGGGGTTAATCCACGGCTTGGCGCCCCTCGCTCCCTCCCCCGCAAGCGGGGGAGGGTTGGGGTGGGGGGCCAGCCCGTGATCCTCCAGACCATCATGTTCTACCTGTTTGCCGCGGTCGCGGTGGCCTCGGGGGTGATGGTCGTCTCCGCGCGCAACCCGGTCCATTCAGTGCTGTTCCTGATCCTCGCCTTTTTCAACGCGGCGGGGCTGTTCGTGCTGTTGGGCGCCGAGTTCCTGGCGATGATTCTGGTCATCGTCTATGTCGGCGCGGTCGCGGTCTTGTTTCTGTTTGTCGTGATGATGCTCGACATCGACTTTTCCGAGTTGCGCAGCGGCTACATGCGCTATCTGCCGATCGGCGCGTTGATCGGGTTCATCCTGTTGGGCGAATTGATCCTGGTGTTCGGCAGCTGGGTCATCGCGCCCGGGATTGCCGGTCTCGCAGCCGCGCCGTTGCCGCCCAGCGGCGCCGCGATCAGCAACACCCGCGCCCTCGGCGACCTGCTCTACACGCGCTACATCTTTGCCTTTCAGTCGGCCGGCCTCATTCTGCTGACCGCGATGATCGGCGCGATCGTGCTGACCCTGCGAACCCGGGTCGGGGTACGCCGGCAGTCGATCTCCGGACAGCTCGCGCGCACCCGCGCCGAGGCGGTCGCGCTGGTCAAGGCGCCGCTCGGCGGCGGCGCGCCCGAGGTCGGAGACTGAAACGATGGCAGTTGGCCTCGCCCACTATCTGACGGTCGCGGCGATCCTGTTCACGACGGGGGTGTTCGGCATCTTTCTCAACCGCAAGAACGTCATCATCATCATGATGTCGATCGAATTGATGCTGCTCGCCGTCAACATCAACTTCGTCGCCTTCTCGGTCGTCCTGCACGATCTGGCCGGGCAGGTCTTTGCGATGTTCGTCCTGACCGTCGCGGCGGCGGAAGCGGCGATCGGCCTCGCGATCCTCGTCGTCTATTTCCGCAACCGCGGCACGATCGAGGTCGAGGACATCCATATGATGCGGGGCTGAGCCGGTGGCCGTCCTCGTCGTCTTTCTGCCGCTCTTGGCTGCGGCGGTCGCCGGGTTTCTCGGCCGCGCGATCGGCGACCGCTGGTCGCAGATCGTCACCTGCGGCGCGCTGCTCGTGTCGATGCTGCTCGGCATCCTACTCTTCCGCGAGATCCTGGCGCAGGACGGCGCGCAGATCGTGCCGATCGCCGCCTGGATCACCGCCGGCGGCGTCGATGTCGAGTGGTCATTGCGGCTCGACACCCTGTCGGGCGTGATGATCCTCGTCGTGACCATCGTCTCGGCAATGGTGCACGTCTACTCGGTCGGCTACATGGCGCATGACCCGGGGATGCCCCGCTTCATGAGCTATTTGAGCCTGTTCACCTTCTTCATGCTGATGCTGGTGACAGCCAACAATTTCGTGCAGCTGTTTTTCGGCTGGGAAGGCGTCGGGCTGTGCTCCTACCTGTTGATCGGCTTCTGGTACGACCGCGCCTCGGCCGACGCGGCGGCGATCAAGGCGTTCATCGTCAACCGGGTCGGTGATTTCGGCTTCGCGCTGGGGATTTTCGCGGTTTTCGTGATCTTCGGCTCGCTCGATTTCGACACCGTGTTCGGCAAAGCGCCGGGTGCGGTCAACACCGTGATGAACTTTCTCGGCTGGCAGGTGCCGGCCTTGAGCCTCGCCTGCATCCTGCTGTTCGTCGGCGCGATGGGCAAATCGGCGCAGATCGGGTTGCACACCTGGCTGCCTGACGCGATGGAAGGCCCGACCCCGGTCTCGGCCCTGATCCACGCGGCGACGATGGTGACCGCCGGCGTGTTCTTGGTGGTGCGGCTGTCGCCCTTGTTCGAATACGCGCCGGCGGCGCTCGCCGTGGTCGGGGTGATCGGCGGCACCACGGCGATCTTCGCCGCCAGCATCGGCATGGCGCAGAACGACATCAAGCGGGTCATCGCCTATTCGACCTGCTCGCAACTCGGCTACATGTTCTTCGCCGCCGGGGTATCGGCCTATGGCGCGGCGATGTTCCATCTGTTCACCCACGCCTTCTTCAAGGCCCTCTTATTCCTCGGCGCCGGCTCGGTCATTCACGCCGTCGGCGGCGAGCAGGACATGCGGCGCATGGGCGGGCTGTGGAAAAAGATCCCGATCACCTATGCGATCATGTGGATCGGCAGCCTGTCCTTGGCCGGCATTCCGTTCTTCTCCGGCTATTTTTCGAAGGATGCGATCCTCAACGCCGCCTGGGCGTCGGGCACTGCGGTCGGGCGCTACTCCTTCACGCTCGGGGTTTTTGCCGCGTTCATGACCGCGTTCTATTCGTGGCGGCTGATCATCATGACGTTCCACGGCAAGCCGCGGGCTGACGCCGAGACGATGCACCATGTGCACGAGAGCCCGTGGGTCATGCTGATCCCGCTTTTCGTGCTGGCGATCGGGGCGGTCATTGCCGGCTACGGTGCCGAGGAGTATTTCGTCGGCGCCGGGCGCAACGCCTTCTGGGGCCATTCAATCCTGGTATTGCCCAGCCACGATTCGATCGCGGCGTCCCACCAACTGCACGGCATCATTCAGTTTCTGCCGTTGATCGCCGCGGTGTTCGGCATCGCGACGGCCTATCTGTTTTATGTCATCGACCCCGACATCCCGGCTCGACTGTCTCTGCAGTACCGCGCCATCTACCTGTTCCTGCTCAATAAATGGTATTTCGACGAACTCTATGACCGGCTGTTCGTGCGCACCGCCTTCACCCTCGGCGATGGGCTGTGGAAGAAGGGCGACATCGGCATCATCGACCGGCTGGGCCCGGACGGCATCGCCGCGGCGACGCGCGAATTATCGGCGGAGGCGAGCCGGCTGCAGACCGGCTACGTTTACCACTACGCCTTTGCGATGCTGATCGGCGTCGTTGCGCTGGTCACCTGGTACCTCCTGCCGCGGTGATGGGCGCGATGTCGAAGACCGTGAATGCAGCCCGGATTGACCCTCTCCGCCCTTCGGGGGGGAGAGGGAGGGGCCCAGCGCACAGCGCTGGGAGGGTGACGTGGGTGCCGGCAGCCGGCGTTGAATCCCCCACCTCACCCCAGCCCTCTCCGCCCCCGAGGGCGGAGAGGGAGAGGCAGGCAGAGCGCGCCGCATGAACCACTGGCCGCTCCTGTCGCTCGTGACGTTCCTGCCGCTGGTCGGCGTAGCTTTCATCATGACCGCGCGCGGCGACGCCGAGACCGTCGCCCGCAATGCGCGCAACATCGCGCTGTCGACCTCGCTGATCGTCTTCGCGCTGTCGATCCTGTTGTGGATCGGGTTCGACCCCAACAAGGTGACGTTTCAGTTCGCCGAACAAATGCGCTGGATCACGATCGGCGGCTTCTCGATCACCTATCACATGGGGATCGACGGCATCTCGCTGTTCTTCGTGCTGCTGGCGACGCTGCTCACCCCGATCTGCGTTCTCGCCAGCTGGACCAACGTCCATGCCCAGGTGCGCGAATACATGATCGCCTTCCTCGTCCTCGAGACGATGATGGTCGGCATCTTCTGCGCCCTCGATTTCATCCTGTTCTACGTGTTCTTCGAGGGCGTCCTGGTGCCGATGTTCCTGATCATCGGCGTGTGGGGCGGCCCGCGGCGGATCTACGCGGCCTTCAAGTTCTTCCTCTACACGCTCTTGGGCTCGGTATTGTCGCTGCTGGCGATCCTCGCCGTGTATTTTCAGACCGGCAGCACCGACATCACGGTGGCGCTCGGTCATACCTTCCCGGCCGACCTGCAGAAATGGCTGTTTCTGGCGTTTCTCGCTTCGTTTGCGGTCAAGGTGCCGATGTGGCCGGTGCATACCTGGCTGCCGGACGCGCATGTCGAGGCGCCGACCGCCGGCTCGGTGATCCTCGCCGGGGTATTGCTGAAGCTCGGCGGCTACGGGTTTATCCGGTTTTCATTGCCGATGTTCCCGCTCGCCGCGGCCTATTTCACGCCGCTGATGTTTGCGCTGTCGGCGATCGCCATCATCTACACCTCGTTTGTTGCGCTCGCCCAGACCGACATGAAAAAGCTGATCGCCTATTCGTCGATCGCCCATATGGGGTTTGTGACGATGGGCATCTTCGCGCTGACCAGCGCGGCGGTGCAGGGGGCGATGATCCAGATGCTGAGCCACGGCCTCGTGTCGGCCGCGCTGTTCCTCATTGTCGGCGTCGTTTACGACCGGCTGCACACCCGCGACATCGACCGCTACGGCGGCCTCGCCGACCGCATGCCGGCCTACGCCTTTGTCTTCATGTGCATGATGCTGGCGTCGGTCGGATTGCCGGGCACGAGCGGCTTTGGCGGCGAGTTCCTGATCCTCCTGGGCACCTTCCAGGTGTCGACGCTCGAATGCTTCCTCGCCGCGACGGCGCTGTTTCTCGGCGCGATGTACATGCTCTACCTCTATCGCCGCGTCATCTTCGGCACGATCACCCGCGACGATCTGCGCGGCATGCTCGATCTGAACCTGCGCGAAAAAGTGGTGTTCGCCCCGCTATTGCTGCTCGTCTTATGGATGGGCATCTATCCCAACTCATTCCTCGCCCCGATCCGCACCTCGGTCGACCACATCGTGGCGCAGGCGCATGCGGCGCAGAAAGCGGCGGCAGCAAACAACACGATCCCGGCGCAGGCCGCGCAGCAGGAAAATGAAATTGGCGTCCCGGCGAAGGTCGGGACTCGCCAGGCAGCGCTGGCGATCGCCGAAACGTGGGTTCCGGTTTTCACCGGGACGCCGATGGCGAAGGGCGATTAAATGCCGCTCGTTCCGCCCCCCGATCTGTCGCCAGCCCTGCCTGAGATAGCGCTCGCGCTCGCCGCGATGGCGCTGTTGCTGATCGGCGTGTTCCGCGGCGAAGATTCGACGCGGCTGGTGTCATGGCTGTCCGTCGCGGCCTTGCTCGGCACGCTGGTGCTCGCCGGGCTGTTCGAGGGGGCGCACCGCGTCGGCTTTTACGGGATGTTCGTGACCGACGCCTTCGCGGTCTTCATGAAGGCACTGGTACTGGTCGGCTCGGCGGTCAGCATCATCCTGTCGCTGCACTACAACGAAGAGCACCAGATCGCGCGCTTCGAGTTTCCGGTGCTGGTGTTGTTGGCGACGACCGGCATGATGGTCATGGTCTCGGCCAACGACCTGATCACGCTCTATCTCGGCCTCGAAATGCAGAGCCTGGCGCTCTATGTCGTCGCCAGCTTCGATCGCGATTCGGTGCGCTCGACCGAGGCCGGGCTCAAGTATTTCGTCCTCGGCGCGCTCGCCTCGGGCCTGTTGCTCTATGGCGCCTCGCTGATCTACGGCTTTGCCGGAACGACCAGCTTCGCCGGGCTTGCGCAGCTGTTCGGCGGCGCGGCCAAGCCGTCGAACGGCCTCATTATCGGGCTCGTGCTGGTCTCGGTCGGGCTTGCGTTCAAGGTCTCGGCGGTGCCGTTCCACATGTGGACGCCCGATGTTTACGAGGGCGCGCCGACGCCGGTCACCGCGTTTTTCTCGGTGGCGCCGAAGATCGCGGCGATCGCGCTGTTCGTGCGCGTTCTGGTCGAGCCGTTCGGCGGCATCCTGGTCGAATGGCGCCAGATCATCGTGTTCCTGTCGGTGGCCTCGATGGTGGTCGGCGCGGTCGCCGCGATCGCCCAGACGAATATCAAGCGGCTGATGGCGTACAGCTCGATCGGCAATGTCGGCTATGCGCTGATCGGGCTTGCTGCGGCGACCCCGAGCGGGGTGCGCGGCATCCTCGTCTATATGGCGATCTACCTGTTCATGAACCTCGGCACCTGGTCGGTCATCCTGTGCATGCGGCGGAACGGCAAAATGCTCGAAGGCATTGCCGATCTCTCCGGGCTCGGCCGCACCCAACCGGGCCTCGCCCTGGCGCTCGGCATTTTCATGTTCGCGCTGGCCGGCATCCCGCCGACCGCCGGGTTTTTCGGCAAGCTCTACGTGTTTCTCGCCGCGATCGATGCCAATCTCATCGGGCTTGCCGTGATCGGCGTCGTGACCAGCGTCGTCGGCGCGTTTTATTATCTGCGCATCGTCAAAGTGATGTATTTCGACGAACCGGTTGGCGCCTTCGACCGGCCGATCGCGCCCGAACTCAAATGGGTGCTGGTCGTCACCGCGGTGCTGACGATGTTCTTCATTCTGCTGCCCAATCCGATCGTCGGCGGCGCCGAGACGGCGGCAGCCTCGCTGTTTGCGCCATGATCGGGTTCGCGCCATGATTGGGCTCGCGCGATGAGCGAAACGGTGCCGTCGCTGCCCGAGGCGTTTCATTTGCACTGTTACGATGCCGTCGGCAGCACCAACGACGAGGCCAAGGCGCTCGCGCGCGCCGGGGCGCCCGAGGGCACGCTCGTTTGGGCGCGGACGCAGACCGCCGGTCGCGGCCGGCGCGGCCGTGCCTGGCTGTCGCCGCCGGGGAACCTGTATCTCTCGCTGGTCGTGCGCCCCGACATGCCGCCGCCCGCCGCCGCGCAACTCGGCTTTGTCGCGGCGCTCGGCCTCGTCGATGGGTTGGCGGCGCTGGCCGGGCCGGCATTGCAGCTTCGCTGCAAATGGCCGAACGACGTGCTGATCAACGGCAGGAAGCTCGCCGGCATCCTGCTCGAATCGGAGACCAGCGCCGGCCTGCCGGTCGATTTCGTCGTGATCGGGGTGGGGGTCAACATCCTGTCGGCGCCGCGCGGCGTCGAATATCCGGCGACCTCGCTCGCCGCGGAGGGCATCGCCGGGATCACGCCGGCCTTGCTGCTCGAAGCCTTTGTCCGGCGGTTCGATGGCTGGGCGCGGCGCTGGCATAGCGATGGCTTCGCGCCGGTGCGCCGGGGCTGGCTGGAACGGGCGAGCGGCCTCGGCGAACTGGTCCACGTGCGCCTCGAGCGCAGCGCACTCTCGGGCCGCTTCCTCGACCTCGACGATGATGGCGCGCTGCTCATCGACAGCGCCGACGGCCGCCGGCGGATTGCCGCCGGCGAAATCTTCCCGGCCATGTGACGGAGGCGGGATGCTGCTCGCCATCAGCGCCAACAACACCAATACCGTATTCGCGATGTGGGACGGGACGGTCCTCAAGGGCAGTTGGCGCACGGCGACGGAAGGCAAGCGCACGGCCGACGAATATGTCGTATGGCTCGATCACCTGTTGGCGCTGGACGGCCTGGCGCGCGGCGACGTACACGGTGCGGTGATCGCCAGCGTTGTGCCCGACGTCAATTTCAACCTCGTCACCCTGTGCCGCAAGTATTGCAAGACCGATCCGGTGGTCGTCGGCGACGCGGGCGTCATGCTCGGGACGACGGCGCTGGTCGACCGGCCGGAGGAGGTCGGCGCCGACAGGCTCGTCAATACCGTTGCGGCGCACGACCGCTACAAGGGACCGCTGATCGTCGTCGATTTCGGCACCGCAACGACGCTCGATGTGGTTGACCGCGCCGGCAACTACTGCGGCGGGGTGATCGCGCCGGGGATCAACCTGTCATTGGCCGCGTTGCACCTGGCAGCGGCGAAATTGCCCAGCATCCGCATCCGCCGCACCGAGCGGGTCATCGGCAAGGACACCGTGAGCTGCATGCAGTCCGGCATCTATTGGGGCTATGTCGGGCTCGTCGAGGGGCTCGTCGGCCGGATCAAGGCCGAGTTCGGCGGCACCATGCGCACCATCGCCACCGGCGGCCTGGCGCCGCTGTTTGCCGGTGCGACCGACGCGCTGGAAACGGTCGATCCCGACCTCACCGTCTGGGGCCTGCGCCTCGTCTACCACCTCAACGCGACGCGATGAGACCGCAAGCGCGGCGACAGGAGGCTGTTTCGCAATACGAGCACGAGCACGATCCCGATGCGCTGTATTTCCTCCCGCTCGGCGGCTCCGGCGAGATCGGGATGAACCTCAACCTCTACGGCTATCGCGGCCAGTGGTTGATCCTCGATTGCGGCGTCACCTTTGGCGAGGAAGAGCACCAGCCGGGGGTCGACGTGATCATGGCCGACCCGGCCTTTATCGTCGAACGCCGCGACAAGCTGCTCGGCATCGTCGCGACCCATGCCCACGAAGACCATATCGGCGCGATCCCGTATCTGTGGCCGCAACTCAAATGCCCGGTGTGGGCGACGCCGTTCACCGCCTCGCTGTTGCGCGCCAAGCTGGTCGAGGCCGGGCTCGCGGGCCAGGTCAAGATCAACACGGTGCCGATGTCGGGCCGCTTCACCATCGGCCCGTTCGACCTCGAGCTGATCACGCTGACCCATTCGATCCCCGAGCCGAACGCGGTGGTGATCCGCACCACGGCCGGCACCGTGCTGCATACCGGCGACTGGAAGCTCGATCCCGAGCCGCTGATCGGCGAGGCCACCGACGAAGACCGGCTGCGCGCGGTTGGCGACGAGGGCGTGCTGGCGATCGTCTGCGATTCGACCAACGCGCTGAAGCCCGGCCACTCGGGCTCCGAGGGTGAGCTGCGGCAATCCTTGACCGAACTGATCGGGCGCTATGATCGGCGGGTCGCGGTCGGCTGTTTCGCCTCGAACGTGGCGCGCCTCGCGACGATCGCGCACGCCGCGCGCGCGCACGGCCGCGACGTCGCGCTGGTCGGCCGCTCGCTGTGGCGGATGGACAAGGCGGCGCGCGAGAACGGCTATCTCGCCGATGTGCCGCGCTTTCTGACCGAGGACGAAGCCGGCTATGTCCCGCGCGACAAGATCCTGTTGATCTGCACCGGCAGCCAGGGTGAGCCGCGCGCCGCATTGGCGCGGATCGCCCGCGACGATCACCCCAACATCGACCTCGAAGAGGGCGATGTCGCGATCTTTTCGTCGCGCATCATCCCGGGCAACGAGAAGGCGATCGGCCGGCTGCACAATGCGCTGATCCGGCTCGGCATCGAGGTCGTGACCGACGACGAGGACCACTTCGTGCATGTGTCCGGGCATCCCTACCAGGACGAACTGGTGCGCATGTACCAGATGGTGCGCCCGCAAGTGTCGATCCCGGTGCATGGCGAGATGCGCCATCTGCTCGCCCACGCCCAGCTCGCACGCGAATGCCAGGTGCCCGACGCGCTGGTCATCGAGAACGGCGCGCTGATCCGCCTCGACCGCAACGGCGCGGCGCTGATCGACGAGATCCCGGTCGGCCGCATCGGCAGCGACGGCAAGAGCCTGTTGCCGATCGGCGGGGTCGTGTTGCAACAGCGCCGCCGCGTCGGCAATGACGGCAGCATCGTCGCGACGCTCGTGGTCGACCGCGACGGCCGGCTCGCTGCGCCGCCGCAGATCAGCCTCGTCGGGCTGGCCGAGGCGAATGCCGAACCGGCGGCGGCGTTGCGCGAGGCGCTGGCGAAAGCGATCGACGGCTTGCCGGCAGCGCAGCGGCATGACGACGAGGGATTGCGCGAGACTGCCCGCCGGGTCGTGCGCCGCGTCGTCAACGAGCGCTTCGGCAAGCGCCCGCTGATCGATATCCAGCTGGTGCGGCTATAGTACCCGGCATCACTGGAGTGCGAGTCGCGTGCGCGAACCAGTTCCTCCCCGCCCCGCGGGGGAGGGGGACCATGCGTAGCATGGTGGAGGGGGCATTCGCGAGGGCGCCACCTCCCCCGTAAACGGGGGAGGAACCCACTCC
>DATLTH010000502.1:0-2453 GCA_035533695.1 Allostellaceae bacterium
GCCGAACCGATGGCGCGGCTCGGCTTCCGGGTCACCGCCATCGATGCCGGCGCCGCGGCGATTGACGCGGCCCGCGCCCATGCCGAAGCGACCGGCCTCGCGATCGACTACCGCGTCGCCGACATCGACGCACTCGCCGGCGAGGGCGAGCGCTTCGACGTCGTTCTCGCGCTCGAGATTATCGAGCATGTCGCCGACCGCGACGCCTTCTTCGCCGCGCTCGGCGCGCTGGTCAAACCCGGCGGCATGTTGATCGGGGCGACCCTGAACCGCACCGCGCGCTCCTATGCGCTGGCGATCGTCGGGGCGGAATACATCCTGCGCTGGCTGCGTCCCGGCACGCATGATTGGCGCCGCTTTGTCCGCCCGTCGGAATTCGTGCTCGGATTGCGCCGCGTCGGGCTCGCGACGACCGCTCTCGCCGGCCTCGGCTACGACTGGCAACGCGGCGAGTGGCGCGAATCCGACGATTTGTCGGTCAACTACATGCTGGCCGCGGTGCGGCGCTGATCACGCATCGGTCGTCGGAACCCAGGGGATGCGGCCGAAGGTGATGCCCTCTTCCTTCAGCTCGGTCGATTCTTCGGCCGTCGCCTCGCCGTAGATGCCGTGCGGGTCGACTTCGCCGTAATGGATCTTGCGCGCTTCCTCGGCAAAGCGCTCGCCGACATAGTCGCAATTGGTTTCGACCTGATGGCGCAATTCGACGAGCGCCGCGCGCATCTGGGCGGGCGAGATCGGCGGGCTCTTTTTGTGCGAGCGCGCGATATTGGGCGCCATCAGCGCCTTTTCGACCTGGGTGTCGCCGCACTCGGGGCAGGCGATCTCGCCGGCTTTCTGCTGCGCCTCGAAGCCGTCGCCGTCGCGGAACCAGCCGTCGAATTCGTGACCCGCAGCGCAGCGTAACGTAAACAGGATCATCGAGAGGCTCCCCGCATGCTCCTATCTACACCGAGGCATGCATCGCCAGCAATCATCTACCCAGAGTGCTAAATGATGTCTCAACACATTGCGTCCGCCTGGGTGCGGCGCTTCGTCCCGCTGATATGCCGCGGCGGCCGGGTGCTCGACCTTGCGGCGGGCGGCGGGCGCCACGCTCGGCTGCTCATCGATATGGGGTTTGCGGTAACCGCCGTCGACCGCGACATCGAGGAATTGCGGTCGCTCGCACCGCTTTGCGACATCCGCGCGATCGATCTCGAAAATGGCACGAAGTGGCCGCTCGGCATCGGCTATGACGCAATCGTCGTGACCAATTACCTGCACCGGCCGCTGTTCGCGCCGATCGCCGCGGCATTGGCGCCGGGCGGCGTGCTGATCTACGAAACATTCATGCTCGGCAACGAGCGCCTCGGGCGGCCGCGCAACCCGGATTTCCTGCTGCGCCCCGACGAATTGCTCAGCGCGTTCGCGGCCTTGACGATCGTCGCCTTCGAGCAGGGCGAGGTGGTGCAGCCGCGCCCCGCAATCCTCCAGCGCATCGCCGCGGTGAACGGCCCGCTCGCAGGACTGCCGGCAGATCCCGATGTGGCGATCGCCGCGCCGCAGGAGTAACCTGAAGCGATGACCAACGCCGCCGAAAAACCGATGTCGCTGAAAGAGTTCCTGGCGTGGGAGCGCAAACAGCCCGAGCGCCACGAATTCGATGGCTTCGCCATCGTCGCGATGACCGGAGGCTCGCTCGACCACTCCACGATCGCCTCGAATTTCGACAGGTCTCTGTCGGTGAAGCTTCGCGGAACCGGATGCAGGGCGTTTCGCGGCGATGCCAAAATCATCGCGAACGGCACGGTGCGTTACCCGGACCTCTCGGTCACGTGCAGCCTCGTGATCGGCCGGGACGATGCGGTCCCCGATCCCATTCTGATCATTGAAGTTGCGTCTCCGACCACCGAGCGCATGGATCGCGGCCGCAAGAAACTGGATTATTTCGCCACCCCGTCGGTGCGGCAGTACGCCATCGTCGCGCAGGATGAGCGGCTGGTCGATCTCTATACCCGCACTGAGCTCGGCTGGGTCAACGAGGTCATAACCGGTGGCGCCGCGCTGAACCTGTCGACCGTCGGCGTCGAATTGCCGCTCGACGCGATCTACGAAGACACCGAACTCGACCTTACTCGGCGGCCAGCGGGGGACGAACCAACGCCGGCGGGGTGAAGGCGCGATCGTGCGTCAATGACGGCACCGAGCGCCGCGCCTCGGCGATTTTGGCCGGATCGACATGCGCTGTGACGAACCCGACCTCCTCGCCGCCATCGGCCAGGATTTCGCCCCACGGATCGACGATCAGCGAGTGCCCGTAGCTTCGGCGCCCGGCGGCGTGCTCGCCCCATTGCGCCGGCGCGAACACGAAAGCGCCGTTCTCGATCGCCCGCGCCCGCAGCAATACATGCCAGTGCGCCCGTCCGGTCGGCACAGTGAAGACGCTGGGGACGCTGAGGAAATCCGCGCCC
>DATLTH010000503.1:0-3097 GCA_035533695.1 Allostellaceae bacterium
ATCCAGGCGCGCACCAGGTCGGGGGCGAGTGGGCCGGCATTGCCGAGCATCAGATAGACGCGCATCGCCTCGTAGAGAAAGTCCGGCCGCCCGAGATTGCCGCGCATCTGCGCTTCGAGGCGCCAGATGAGCCGGGGCAAGAGCACGCGTTCGAGGGCATGGCGGTAGACGGTGCGGGCGCCGGCCGCCAGCTTGGCGTTTTGCGACAGGCCAAGCTGGAGCCACGCCGACGCCTCGATCCTTTTGTGGTCAAAGCCGTGCGGCAAGGCGCGCGCCGCGTCGAGCAGCGGCAGAATGCGGGGCAGGTCGGCCTCGGCGACCGGGTCGAGCGGCAGACCCGCGGCGGTTTTCTCATAGGCGGCCAACGCCGCGTTCATCGCGACGAAATGAGCTTCGTTGACGCTGCGCGCGTAAAGCAGCAGCCCGCCGCCGACGAGCACGGCGAGCGCGATCGCGGCAAACGCGCCGGCGCGGACGAGAAGCCGGCGACGCACCGCGCCCGGCCGCTCCGACACCAGCATCGCCTCGCCAAAGACGACCTCCTTGATCAGGCGGCCGAGGAAATAGCTGCGGCCCTGCTCCGGCCGCAGGCTCGGCGCGCGCTGCTGGTCCATGCCGAACGAGCGCGCGAGAACGGCCGTCAGCCGGTCGATCGGCGTCCCGGCCTGGGTTCCCGAGGTGAAATAAAAGCCGCGCAGCATCGCCGCCGGATCGAGCCGCGAGCCGCCGAACGCCTCCTGGAGGAATTCGGCAAGCGGGGCTTCGAGGCTCGCCGCCTGCGCGGCGAAGCCGGCAATGAGGGCGCGCCGCTGCGGGCTGCGCTCGGCCTGGAGGCGGTCGAACAGCCGGCTGTTGAGGCGCTCGATCAAGAGCTGGAACTCGGCCACGAACCCGCCCACCGGCCCCGCTTCCCGCTCGGTCAAGGGGAACGTCGCACCCCACACCTGGCCGCGCCTTTCGCGGTCGAGATCGTCAAAAAATTCGGTGAAGCCCGCGAGCAGGTCGGCCTTGGTGAAGACCGCGTAGATCGGCAGCCGGATTCGCAACCGGTCGCCGATCTCCTTGATGCGGCGCCGGATCGCGCGGGCATGGCCGAGCCGCTCCTCGCGCGGGGCCGAGGCGATCTCGTCGATGCCGATGGCGACGATGACGCCGTTCAGCGGCTGGTGCGCCCGGGTGCGCTTCAAGAGGTCGAGAAAGGCTTCCCAGCCGGCGCGGTCGACCGCGGCGTCGGAATCCTGCGTCGTGTAGCGCCCGGCGGTGTCGATCAGCACCGCGTCTTCGGTGAACCACCAGTCGCACAGCCTGGTGCCGCCGACCCCGGCGACCGCCCCCTGGCCCATCTCGGCGGCGAGCGGAAAGCGCAGCCCGGCGTTGAGCAAGGCCGTCGTCTTGCCGGCGCCGGGCGGGCCGATGATCGCGTACCATGGCTGCTCGTAGAGATACCCCTTGGTGCCGCGCGCCCGCTTCAGCAGGTCGAGCGCTGTGGTCAGCTTGTCGCGCAGTGCCGCGACCTCCTCGGCCGAGGCGTTGGCAACCGGATCGGCGGCGGCGTCGGCGACGCCGGCGGCCCGCGCGGCTTCGCGGCGCCGGCGGCGCCAATCGAGCAGCAGGTTGACCCCGGCCCAGATCGCAAACATCGCGATGATGACGATCAGGCGGGCGACCCAATCTTCAAACACCGCGACAAACGGGCCGAAAAACCACACCAGCACCGCGAGCAGCGCGGTGCCGATAAAGCTCAGCGCCCAACGCGCAATGAGGAAGGCGAGCACCGCGCTCATCCAAATCACCCGGGACGGTGCAGCACGATCTCGATGCGCCGGTTTTCCTCGCGCCCTGCCGGCGTGGCGTTGTCGTTCAAGGGGTCGGCCTCGCCGCGCCCTTCCGCCGTGATGCGCGAGGGATCGCCGAGTGCGTGCGCGATCAATGCCCGCGCCGCCTGCGCCCGCGTCGCAGACAGCTGAAAATTGGAGGGAAACTGCACGGTGTGGATCGGCTGGTTGTCGGTATATCCGATCACCTGGATCGTCCCCTTCTCGCCTTTCAGCGCCTCGCCAATGGTGGTCAGCAGCGGCACGAAACGCGGCTCGATCGTTGCGCTGCCCGAGGCGAACATGCCGCGGTTGCGGATCCTGATGATCGGGTTGGGCGGAGTGCAGATGACCGTGACGAGACCCTGATCGACCTCGGGCTTCAAGAGGGTGCACAGCCTGTCGACGGTGGCCGGCTCGGGCGGAGGCGCCGGAGGCGGCGGCTTTACCGGGGCGAGGCGCACGATCTGCGGCATCTTCGCCGGGGGTTCGTTGAGCATGCGGGCGAACAAATCGTCGGAGGCGGCGTTGAGCGTTGCCGACAACCAGACGAAGAGCCCGGCGAGCACGGCCACGCCGACGACGGCGGCGACCCAAACGGGGACCGTCGCGCGGCTCCCGCGGTAGGGCGCCGCAACCCCCTTCCAGTGCGGCGACAGGTCCGGCTCGGGGGCCTGACGCTGGCGCACGATGAGCGCGTAGGTCTCCTCCCGCAGCCGGTCGAGCTCCGCGGGGCCGCGCGGCGACAGGCGGTACTGTCCCTGAATCCCGAGCGACATGCACAGATACATCAGCTCGATGACCGGCAGATAGAGACCGGGGTTCTGGCGCATCTGGCCGAGCAGCTGGAAGAACCGCTCGCCGCTGCGCACCTCCTTGTGAAAGATCGAGACCAGCGAGTTGGCATCCCACACGCCGGTCGAGCCCCACGGCGTGTTGAGCACGACATCGTCGATGCTGGCGCACAGCGCATAGTGCGCCGGCGGCAGGAGTTCGCGCGGCAGGCCGAGATCGCGGGTGCGCTGCTCGAAACTGTGGATCGCGCGGACCGCGCGCTCGCGCAGTTCGCCCGGGTCGGGATGATGGATCGTGTTGGGCAGCCGCGCCAGGAGCTGCAACAGCGGCGCCGCGGCGGCGACCAGCGGGTTGACCCCGATCGCCAGGGTCTCGATCCCCTCGCCGGAAGGCGCGGCGACATCGCTGGTCGGGCGCGGCGGGATCGCGCTCGTCGGCGCCGCAACGACCGGGCTCCGGCCGCCCGGCACCGGGCGGATGACCGTCCG
>DATLTH010000504.1:0-4588 GCA_035533695.1 Allostellaceae bacterium
GCGGCATTCTTCGATCCGAGCCGCGCGCCGCGAGGCGGCCGGCAGCGGTGCCTTGGGCCGCGTCGGCAAGGTGCAGGGCGCATGCCGGGCACGGTCCTTGCCCTGATGCCGGCTCATGCTATAAGGCGCCAGCGATACGGAGGGCTCGTTTGCCGACCGTCTTCATCCTTAATGGCCCCAATCTGAACCTGCTCGGGGTGCGCGAGCCGGCGACCTATGGCTACGACACGCTGGCCGATGTCGAGCAGCGCTGCGTGGCGCGCGCAACCGCGCTCGACCTGACGATCGAGTTCCGCCAGAGCAATTACGAAGGCCAGATCGTCGACTGGATCCATGAGGCGCGCGAGGCGGCGGACGGCATCATCCTCAATGCCGGCGCGCTCACCCACACCTCGGTGGCGATCCTCGATGCGCTGAATGCGGCCGAATTGCCGGTCATCGAGGTGCATCTGTCGAACATCTTCCGGCGCGAGAATTTCCGCCATCACTCCTATGTCAGCCTGGCTGCGCGCGGGGTGATTTGCGGCCTGGGGCCGCAAGGCTACGAACTGGCCCTGGAAGCGCTCGCCAGCGTGATCGAGGCCGAATCGGGCGAGGTTGCCCGGTGAAACTCGGGGGGAGGTTCGGGGCACGCCGGCCGCCGCTCGCGCCCGACCCCGAGGTGATCCGTGCGCTCGCCGGCCTGCTCGGCGAGACCGGGTTGACCGAGATCGAATATGCGGTCGGCGATCACCGCATCCGGGTCGCGCGCGAACCCGGCGGCAAGCCGGAAACGGTCGCCAATGGGCATGCGGCGATGCCGTCGCCGGCGGCCGAGGCGGGCGCGACGGCCGAGGGCGAAGCGGCTGAGGGCGAGGCGGCCGCCAATGGCGCGGTCCGGCCGGGCATGATTACGTCGCCGATTGTCGGCGTCGCCTACCTCGCGGCGGAACCCGGTGCGGCGCCGTTCGTGCAGCTCGGCGACCGGATCGGCGAGGGGCAGACCTTGCTGATCATCGAGGCGATGAAGGTGATGAACCAGATTCGCGCGCCGCGTGCCGGGCGGGTGGCCCGCATCCTGGTGGCCGATGCCGACCCGGTCGAGTACGGCGCGCCCTTGATGCTGATCGAGTGATCGGCGGATAACTGCTCCGATGTTCGAGAAGGTGCTGATCGCCAATCGCGGCGAGATTGCCTTGCGCATTCACCGCGCCTGTCAGGAGATGGGGATCCGGACGGTCGCGGTGCATTCGACCGCCGATGCGCAGGCGATGAACGTGCGGCTGGCCGACGAGACCGTGTGCATCGGCCCGCCGCCGGCGCGGGGGAGCTACCTCAACATCCCGGCGATCCTGTCGGCGGCGACGATCACCGGGGCCGACGCGATCCACCCCGGGCTTGGGTTTCTCGCCGAAAACGCCGATTTCGCCACGGCCGTCGAAGAGCACGGCTTTACCTTTATCGGCCCCTCGCCCGAGCATATCCGGCTGATGGGCGACAAGGTGCGCGCCAAGGCCGAGGCGACGCGGCTTGGGGTTCCGGTCGTGCCGGGCTCGCCCGAGGCGGTGCGCGACATCGCCGAGGCCGAGCGGGCGGCGCGCGCGATCGGCTATCCCATCTTACTGAAAGCCTCGGCGGGCGGCGGCGGGCGCGGCATGAAACGGGCCGGCGACGCCGCCGAGCTTGCCCGGATGCTGCCGCTCGCACAGGCCGAGGCGCGGGCTGCCTTCGGCGACGGCTCGGTCTACCTCGAACGCTTTCTCGACCGGCCGCGCCACATCGAGGTGCAGCTGCTGGGCGACGGAAAGGGCGGCGTCATCCATCTCGGCGAGCGCGACTGCTCGTTGCAGCGCTCGCACCAGAAGCTGCTTGAGGAGACCCCGTCGCCGGCGCTCGACCCGGCGGCGCGCGAAAAACTGACCGGGCTGGCCGTCGCGGCCTTGCGCGAACTCGGCTACAAAAGCGCCGGGACGATGGAATTCCTCTACCAGGACGGCGCGTTCTATTTCATCGAGATGAACACCCGCCTGCAGGTCGAGCATGCGATCAGCGAGATGGTCAGCGGCGTCGATATCGTGCGCGAGCAATTGCGCATCGCTGCCGGAATGCCGCTCGCCTACCGGCAGAGCGACATCGTGCTGCGCGGCCATGCCATCGAATGCCGCATCAACGCCGAAAGCTCCGAGGATTTCTCGCCGTCGCCGGGGCGGGTCAGCGAGTATCATGCGCCGGGCGGGTTCGGGGTGCGCGTCGACAGCGCGCTTTATCAAGGCTATACGGTGCCGCCCTATTACGACAGCCTGGTGGCGAAGCTGATCGTGCATGGCGAGAGCCGCGACGACTGCGTGACAAGGCTGCGCCGGGCGCTCGCCGAATATGTGATCGGCGGCATCGACACGACGATCCCCTTGCACCAGCGCCTCGTCGACAATCCGGAATTTTGCGCCGGCGCCTACGATATCCATTGGATCGAGCGCTTTCTCGCGCGCGGCGGACAATGACGCGGCCCCAAAGGTTCCCGCCAATTGCCGCCTCCCCGGCGAAAGCCGGGGCCCATCCCAGCCATGGGTCCCGGCCTTCGCCGGGAAGCCGCGATGGGTCGGGTGCGGCTTGTCGATCGCATGCCGCCAACAGGGCGCGCGCCTCCCCCCCGACACGGTCGCCATGCGGCTGACCCCCGACATCCTGATTCAGGCCTACGCTGCCGGGGTCTTCCCGATGGCGGAATCGGCCGACGATCCGGAGTTGTTCTGGGTCGACCCGACGCGGCGCGGCGTCCTGCCGCTCGACGCGTTCCACGTGCCGCGCCGCCTGCAGCGGGTATTGCGCCGCGGCGTCTTTACGGTGCGCGTTGACACGGCGTTCGAAGCGGTGATGCGGGCTTGCGCCGAAGCGAGCGACACCCGCCCGTCGACCTGGATCAACGACGATATCCTGCGGCTCTATACGGCCTTGTTTGCCCGCGGCATGGCGCACAGCGTCGAATGCTGGCAGGAGGGCCGGCTGGTCGGCGGGTTGTACGGCGTCTCGCTCGGCGCCGCCTTTTTCGGCGAAAGCATGTTCAGCCGGACGAGCGACGCCAGCAAGGTCGCGCTGGTGCATCTCGTCGCGCGGCTGCGGCTTGGCGCCTACCGGTTGCTCGATACCCAGTTCGTGACGGCGCATCTCGCGCAATTCGGCGCGATCGAAATTACCCGGGCGCGCTACCACCGGCTGTTGGCCGAGGCGCTGCGCTACCGCGCGGTCTTTCCGTGCGATCTGCCGGCGGATTGGGGAGCGGGAACGGGAGCCGGCCCCGGTGCTGGCCCCGGTGCTGGCGCTGGCGGCGCGGGCGACGACCCGCTCGCCGCCTTGCATTCCAACAAATCGACGTCGTAGACCGGGTGTTCGAGCGCCGACAGGGCCGGGCTCGACGAAAACATCCAGCCGCTGAACACGCGAACCTGCGTCTCGCCCGGCCGGCGTTCGTAGATCTGGACGAAGACGGCGTTTTCCGGCCGCTCGTCGGGCGCGCTCTTCTCGCAATCGCGGACCACGATCGACAATGTCCCGAAGGTCACCGGCTGATCGACCGGCGCCTCGAATTGCGAGACCCGCGCGGTGATCTTGTCGAGCCCCTGCATGACCGCGATCGGCTCGGGCGTCATCGCGGCATCGGCCGGCGCAGGCGCCATGAGAACCGACGCGACGAGCGTTGCCAGCGCCGCGGCCGCGGGAATGGGTCTCATTTGCGGTAGGGGTTGACCAGACCGCCAACGAGACCGGCGAGAACCTCGCGCACCTGCGCTTCGTCGCACCCCATCAGCACCGCATCCTCCAGCGCGTCCTGCGCCAGCGCGCGCAGCTCGGCGAGGTTTTCGTTCAGCACCTTGATCTTGTCGATGCAGGACACCGGTTCGCCCTCCGGCGTATGCCAGACCGGAAATTCGCCTGCGTCGATATCGGCCATGAGCCTGTCCTGCGTTCCTCTGGATACAAGTGGCCGGGCTTTGACCCGGCCATCCACGTTTTTTGGTCAGGTGCTTATGTGAAAGACGTGGATGCGCGGGTCAAGCCCGCGCATGGGGGAGTTCATGGCGCGAGGCGGGAATTATATCAAAGTCAGATTGCATTGAGCGCTCGGATAACGAACTCAATCTCAATCCGCCTTCCCGGCGAAAGCCGGGACCCACCAATCTGCGTTCGAGCTGTTGACGAGTGGGTCCCGGCTTTCGCCGGGAAGCCGGATTTTTAAGCGTGCGTGCCTGAACAGCGAGAGACTCGGCGCAAGCTGACTCGGGTACTACAGCGCCGAAACGGTCATTTGGCGGGGGCTGGCACCGCTCCCGGCGTGCCGCCGCTGGGATTGGCAGGCGGCTCGCCGCCCTCCGGCTTCTTCCCGCCGGGGCCGGAAAAGATCATCTGGCCGAGCAGGTTTTCGAGGCTGACCGAGCTCTGCGTATATTTGATCTTGCCGCCCGGCGGGATGATCTTGTCCGAGCCGCCCGGCACCAATGACAGGTATTTGTCGCCGAGCAGCCCTGCCGAAATGATCTCGGCGACCGTATCGTCGGGCAATTTGATCGACGGGTCGACGCTGATCCGCACATCGGCGAGAAAGGTTTTCGGG
>DATLTH010000505.1:0-2162 GCA_035533695.1 Allostellaceae bacterium
GCAACTTGTCTACGACCACGCCGGGTTTGACGCGCTTGAGCGCACGATCGTCGGCCCGCAGGCGAACGTAGCGATTTACAGCTATCCGCCGGTCATGCTGCTGTTGACGCTGCCGCTCGCGTTTTTCTCCTATGTCCCGGCGCTGATTGTTTGGACCCTGCTGGGCGTGGGCCTCGGGTTTGCGCTGTTGCGCCGGCTGGTTGCCTGGCCGGAAGCGGCGATCGCCGTGATTGGCACGCCTGGGGCATTTTATTCGCTGCTGTTCGGCCAGAACGGCTTCTTTACCGCGGCCTTCTTGGCGGGCGGGCTGATGGCGTTGGAACGGCGGCCGGTGATCGGCGGAATCTGTTTCGGCTGCCTCGCCTACAAGCCGCATCTCGGGCTATTGCTGCCGGTCGCTCTCGCCGTCGGCGGTCACTGGCGCACCTTCGCCGCCGCAGCCGCGACCGTCGCCGTCCTGGTGCTTGCCAGTCTTGCCTTTTTCGGGACTTCCACCTGGATCGGCTTCCTCGGCAGCCTGGCGTCCAACCGGGACCTGATCGCGTTCGCGCCCCGGCCCGATCGCATCCCGACAGCCTTCACGGCCGCCCGCGAGCTTGGCATGACGGTGACGTTCGCCTACGCGGTGCAGATGCTGTCGAGCGTCCTCGCGCTCGGCGCCATCGTCTTTGTCTGGCGCACGCCGGCGCCGGTCGAGACCAAGGCCGCGAGTTTGGTGGTCGCGACCTTTCTCGTGACGCCCTACGCCTGGGACTACGATACGGTCGTGCTGATTTTCGCCGCGGCCTGGCTCGGCCGCGAGGGAATGCGGACCGGCTTTCTGCCGTGGGAACGGATCGCAATCGTGCTGCTGCTGACATTCGTGCTTTTGGCGGACGGCTCCGCCAAACTCTGGGGCATCCAGCCCGGCCCGGTCATCCTGTGGCTGGTGCTCCTCGTTCTGATGCGCCGCGCGTTAGGCTCGCAGGGTCGTGGCGTCTTTAGTGCGCCGCCGATTTGAGCTGGAGGCCGAGCAGCGGGACGATCGCTTCGGCCGGCAGCTTGGAAAATCCGTGCGGCTCCTCGAACAAAGCTGCCGGCTGCGGCCCGATCCTGACGTGGCTCAATTCCCAGCGAACCGTCACAACCTTGCCCTTTTTCCCGGCAAAGCTGCCCGTCAGCTTCATCGGAATGCCGTCGCGGCTGAGCCACAGCGTGCCGGTCGCGTGACCCTCCGGCACGCTTTCGTCGATCGCGTATTTGGTTGTCGCAATGCCGTTGACGGTCTCGTGCCCGACCGGGTGCTTTCTGAGCGCGGGGCTTCCCAACAGCCGCAATTCCGGCGGCATCACGAACTGGACGATGGTCTTGAGCTGCGGCAGCACGACTTCGCCGAGCGGACTGTTGGCGCGCAATAGAAACACCGGCCGAAAGGCACGGATCGCCTGCTCGTGCCGCTCTTCGCCCGGCATGGTCCAGATCTTGCCGATGTAGGTGTGGCCGTTGATCACCAGGGTGCGATCGGCGCTGAAGCCGACCCGGGCGTCGCCCAACGTCCCGGCTGATGCGATGCCCGGCGCCAGCGACAGGCAGAAGAGGAGGAAGCAAAGCTTGCGCACCGGCCGCTGTTACCGATCGAATGCGGCGGTTTCGCGGCATGTTGGCAGGCTGGGCGGTTTGTCATTGCGACCGGCGCCGCGACGACGCAAGCTCGTTCGGACGAGCCGGAGATGAGTGGGGCGATGAGCGGAAGGATCGAGGCGCGGCTGAAGCAGCTCGGCATCGAATTGCCGCAGCCGCAGGCACCGTGGGCGAATTACGTGCCGTTTACGGTCTGCGGCAATCTCGTCTTCATCTCCGGCCAGATCTGCGAGTGGAACGGCGAGCGCCGCTTCGTCGGCAAGCTCGGCGCCGCGATCGGCATCGCCGACGGCCAGGCAGCGGCTCGGCTCTGCGCCCTCAACATCGTGTCGCAGCTACGCGTCGCCTGCGGCGGCGATCTCGACCGCGTGCGCCGCGTCCTGCGGCTCGGCGGGTTCGTCAACTGCACCCCCGAGTTCGCCGACATGCCGCAGGTGATCAACGGCGCCTCCGACCTGATGGTCGAGGTGTTCGGCGATGCCGGCCGCCATGCGCGCGCCGCCGTCGGGGTGAGCAGCTTGCCGGGCAGCGTCGCGGCCGAG
>DATLTH010000506.1:0-4438 GCA_035533695.1 Allostellaceae bacterium
TGTGGCAAGCCAATGCGGCCGGGCGCTACAACCATCCCGACGACCCGCAGACCGACAAGCCGCTCGACCCCAATTTCCGCGGGTTCGGCCGGGCCGCGACCGATTCCGAGGGGCATTTTCGCATCGTGACGATCAAGCCCGGTCCGGTCCCCGGCCGCGGCAATGCGTTGCAGGCGCCGCACATCAACCTCGCGCTATTCGCCCGCGGCCTATTGATCCACCTGTTCACCCGGATCTATTTCGCCGACGAGCCGGCCAACGCCGCCGACCCGCTGTTGTCGTCGATCGAGGACGCCGCGGTGCGCGGGACCCTGCTCGCCCGCCGGGCGGCGAGCGGCAACCCGCCGCTCTATCATTTCGACATCGTATTGCAGGGCGAGAACGAGACCGCCTTTCTCGAGATCTGAGCGAGGGCGCCGGCAGCAGTCAGAGGAGCTGGCCGCCGTCGACCGAGATCGTCTGCCCGGTGACCCAGAGGGCTAGCGGCGACGCGAGGAACGCCGCCACCTGCGCCACCTCTTCGGGGCGGCCGAGCCGGCCGAACGGGATCGAGCGCAGGATCGACCCGTAAAGCTGCGGATTGTTGGCCTTCGCGCGGTCCCAGGTGCCGCCGGGGAACTCGATCGAGCCCGGGGCGATGCAGTTGACCCTTATGCCCTTCTTCGCCAGCACCGCCGCCTCGCTCTGGGTGTATGAGATGATCGCCGCCTTGACCGCGCCATAGGGCGGGGTGCGCGCCGAGGCGCCAAAGCCCGAGATCGACGAGATGTTGATGATCGCGCCGGCGCCGCTCTGTTCGAGAAACGGCAATGCGGCCCGGATCGCGCGCGCCGTGCCGAGCAGGTCGACATCGATGCTGCGGGCCCAGCCCGCCTCGTCGTCGGTAGTGCCGAAACCCGAAGCGTTGCAGACCAGAATGTCGATGCCGCCGAGCGCCTCGGCGGCGGCCGCGATATAGGAAGCGAGCGCCGCACCGTCGGCCACGTCGCAGGCTTGCGCATGCGCCACGACCCCGTGTGCCGCGATCTCGTCGCGGACCGCGCCGAGCGCCTCGCCGCCGCGCGCACAGATCGACACGGCGGCGCCCGCTTCGGCGTAAGCCAGTGCGATCGCCCGGCCGATCCCGCGGCTACCGCCGGTGATCACCGCACGCTTCCCCGAAAGGTCGATCTTCATCTGCCCCGCGCCCCTTCCCAGCTGCTCGACTGCCCGGGCAATCATGGCGAGGATTGCCGCGGCTTCCCAGCACAAAGCGCTCGGCGGCGGGGCAAACGCATTGCCTCGGTTGCGTTTCCATCAATGAACGCTAAGCTCGGGCGCATAACTCAGCGAGGCGGATGGTGTTGACAGAAGCGCCCCCGGTCGGAGGCACTCGCCGGCGCGGCCACGGCGGCCGACCGTCGCGCCTTGCATCGGCCCAGCTCTCGGACCGCATTCTCGATGTCGCGACCGTCCTGTTCCTTGGCGACGGGTTTGGCGCGACCAGCATCGAGGCGGTCGCCAAGCGCGCCGGCATCTCGAAGCGCACCTTCTATCATCGGTTTCGCGGCAAGGAAGAGCTGTTCGAGGCCGTGGTGCGCCGGTTGATCGCCCGGTGGACGCCGCCCTTCGACGCCGTGCTGTTCGAGGCGCCCAGCCTCGCCGACGCGTTGCGCCGAGCCGCCGAGCATATGCTTGCGGTGGCGCTGACCCCCGAAGCGCTGGCCTTGCACCGGATGGTGCTGGCCGAGGCGAGGCGCTTTCCCGGCCTCGCGCGCATCCTGCACGAACTCGGCGCCGCGGCCGGCATCGAGCGCATCGCGCGCCATCTCGGACAGCCTCTCTCCGGCGGCGCGTTCGGGCCGGTCGATCCGCGCTTTGCCGCCGAGCAGTTCATTCTGATGGCGGTCGAGGGACCGCGGCGGCGGGCGCTAGGGCTCGGCGTGCCGCTGACCGCCACCGAACTGAGCGCCTGGATCGACCAAACGGTCGCGCTGTTTCTCGACGGATGCCGCGCCGGCCCCTGAAGAGCAATCGGCCTATCGATGTCTGCCCTGGTAGTTGCGTCCAGAACTCATATTCGCCTTCTGATTTAGAACTCGATCGATTTCATAATTTCTGCCTCATTATCCCAATCGGCCAGGGATCGTTCGCTTCTCCCGAGCGTATATACGAACGCCAGCAATTGCTCGCTGGTTTGGCGGATACAGCAGGGGAGCAGCGAATGCCGAGGCGAATAAGCATGGTCGCGGGCATGTGTCTTGCGGTGGCGGCGGTCTCGCCTGTCACGCGGGCCGAAGCCCAGACGTTCTACCTTGGTGGCGAGGCGGGCTGGTCGGTGCTCGAAGACCAGACGGACCGCGCCGGCGGGGTGCCGGTGGCGCATGCGCGGTTTGATTCCGGCTTCGCCGCGGGGGCGCGCGCCGGCTACGAGTGGGGGCCGTGGCGCTTCGAGGAGGAATACGTCTATCGCAACAACGACCTCAATCACCTCGACGTTGGCGGGGCCAACCTGCACGGGGTCAGCGGCAGCCGCGAATCGCACGCGATCATGACCAACGTGTTATACGACATCAATCTCGGCTGGCCGGTGACGCCGCATATCGGGGTTGGCGTCGGCGCGGTCGACATTATCGACAATGTCCACGCGGCCGGGTTGGGCCGGGGGTTCAGCGCCAATGACTGGCAATTCGGTTATCAGGCAATCGGCGGGTTGCGCTACAACCTGACCCCGAATGTCGCGCTCGACCTCGATTACCGCTATCTCGGCACGACCGAGGCAACCTTCCGCCAGCCGATCGCCCCCCATATCAAATACTCGAGCGGCTACGAGAACCACACGCTGATGGCGAGCATGGTGTACCGCTTCGGGCCGCCCCCGGCACCGCCGCCGGTCGTCGCGCCGCCGGCACAGCCGGCGCCGCAGGTCGTGCAGCGGCGCGTGTTTCTGGTGTTCTTCGATTGGGATCGCTCGGCGATCACCGCCGAGGGCATGCAGATCGTGCAGCAGGCGGCGGACGCCTACAAATCGGGCGCGCGGGTGCAGCTCCAGGTCACCGGCTATACCGACCGTTCGGGGTCGGCCGGCTACAACCAGCGGCTGTCCGAGCGCCGCGCCAATGCGGTCGCCGACGCGCTCGGCCGGCTCGGCGTGCCGCGCACCGACATGATGGTCAGCGGTCGCGGCGAGAACGACAACCGCGTGCCGACCGCCGACGGCGTCCGCGAGCCGCAGAACCGCCGGGTCGAGATCGTCTTCCCGTAAAGCGGCGTCGCCCCGGCAACGCCACGGGGTCGCCAAGAGGCCCGCTTCGGCGGGCCTCTTTTTGCGTGTCATTGCGGGCAAAGCGACGCAATCTCGGCCCGCTTCTCGCAATGACCCAAACGGTGAGGGGGCCATGATCAAGAGCCTGTCGCTGCTGACCCGCCGGCCCGAACTGTCGCATGACGCGTTCGTCCGCCATTGGGTCGAGATCCACGCGCCGTTGGCGCACGCCGTGCCGGGCATTCGGCGCTACGTGCAGAACCATATCGTGGACGAGCGCCGCCGGCCCGACATCCCAGAGACCGAAATCGCGGTCGATGGCGTCGCCGAATTGTGGTTTGACGACCGCGCCGCGATGGACCGCGCCAATTCTTCGCCCGAAGCCAAGCGCCTGCACGACGACGGCGCCCTCTTCATCGGCGGGATCAAGACCTTCATCATCGAAGAAAAGCTGATCATCCCCAAATCGTAGTGTCGGCGCGTCCCGGCCTCGCGCCGCCTGTTTCCCCTGTTATGTTCAGGCCGACATCAGGCATCGCCGCTCGCCGTTACCCTGCGGCTGCCGTTGCGGTCGCGTCGGCGCCAGATCAGCCACCCCTCTGCCCGGACCACGCCCCTTCCCGCCCGCCTGCCCCTCATCGGCGCGACGCCACAATATCGCAGTGGCAATTTTATGGTTGCCGTTGGGGCAACACCCCGGACAGCGCGGCGGCTGTCAGTGATTGCGTCAAGTATGACATCGCCGCCGTCTCCCTGGCCCCGTAAGCGGCCCTCCGGACGAACGCCACCGAAACGGACGGGATCACCCCCATTCAGGACTTCCGCCCGGGCCGATTAGGCTTCCTCACAGTTCTCCGCGCCCTATCCGCGACGAATCGCAGTAGCGCAGTTAATTTGCCGACATCTTCGCTACCGGCACAAGTGGTACGCGGTACAATACTTGTTCTTTACAGACATATAATCCGACCGATGAGGTGTAAAACGTCCACTTGTCTTTGTCAAAGCTGCTGACACATCGGTCCAGTAAAGAAATATTTGGTTTGGATCCGAATGAGAGGCTACCTGAAATAGCAACATCACCGTTTAACCAGGAATCCCCGGTGACCTGCAGCATTTCTCCTGTGTGATCTACCGGAGACCCGACAATTAAGGAAGTGGCAGGAAGGTAAAGTCCATTTGCGCGCACCTCTAGGG
>DATLTH010000507.1:0-4792 GCA_035533695.1 Allostellaceae bacterium
ACATCCTGGCAGTTCTGCAAATTCGCCTCGACGCTGCCCTCGACGATCAGCTTGTCGCAAGAGGTGATCTCGCCCGACAGCGAGATTTCGCGGCCGACGATCAGCTTGCGTGCCTCGGCATCGGTACGACGCGGCGCCACAGAGGGCGCCATCGGGGGCATCGGGGCGCCGGCGGGCCGGGCGGCCGCCTCGACCGGCCGCGGCGCTTCGGTGGGCCGCGGCGGATCGGGCGCGCGCGCCGGCACCGGGGCGGGCCCCCGGTTCAGCGGAGCAACCGTCGCCGCCTGACCCGCAGGGCGGGCGGGTTTCATCGGGATTCCCAGATCGTCAGGTTCGTCCGCCATCTTGCGATCCTCTGTCTCGGGTCGTTTCCGGGTGAACATGGATGGGGCATTCCATCAGGTTGACGTTTGCGATGCAGACGAGGGGCCGCAAGATCCGATCACGAAGCCAAGAGCCGCGGCTCGACCTGCCGCAAACCCTCGAAAATGTGCACCATCAACGCAATGCCGACGATCGGGGCCAGCAGATTGACGAGCGGCACGACAAAGAGGGCTGCGATCGCCACGCCGCCGAGAAACACGCGGCCGGCAAACCGTCGACGCATTGCCCGGGCATCTGTCGGGCCGAGTCGTCTCAACGCAACCACCTCGAAATACTCGCGGCCGAAAAGATATCCGTTCAGTCCAAGGAAGACAAAAAAATTCACGCCCGGCATTAGCAGATAAACCGGCAGCGCCAACAGGTTGACGAGGATGGTCAGCCCCATCAACCGCGCGGTTGCCAGGATGGTCTCGGCGATTGGGGCATGCCGGGTGGGACCCTGCCCCGGATAGTTGAGCGTCTCGACCGCTGCGGCGATGCGGTCAAGAAAAAGCCCCATCACCATCGTCACGACGGCCGGAAACAACAGCCAGACCAGCACGAAGACGACAACCGCGCCGAGCACCTCGACGAGCCACTCCAAGGGGCGCGAGGCCAATAGACCAGTGTGCGCGACAACCAGCGCCAGGGCAATCCACAGCAGCGCGAAACTCGCTGCGGCGAGCGCGAGGCACAGCCCGACGATCCGGCGCAATGCGGGCGCGCGGAGGTCGGCAAACGCCCGGATGAGGGGGACAAGCATCGCCGTCTTCTACGCCAACCGCGGCGATCAGCCAACCAGCCGCCGATGTGCAGCGCCGCCGCCGCTTGTGATGGCCGCTAATTCCCTATACTCCGTCCCCGCTCCACCAACCCAACCCGAGGCGCCCCCGATGAATTCTGCCGCCATCGATGTTGTCGGCATCGGCAATCCGATCGTCGACGTGATCGGACATGCCGACGAGCGGTTTCTCGACGACCAGGGGTTTGCCAAAGGCACGATGACGCTGATCGACGCCGCGCGCGCCGAATCGCTGTACCGGCAGATGGGACCGGCGATCGAAAGCTCGGGCGGTTCGGCCGGCAACACGATGGCCGGGATCGCCTCGCTCGGCGGCAAGGGCGGGTATATCGGCAAGGTGCGCGACGATCTGCTGGGCGAAGTGTTTCGTCACGACATCACCGCGATCGGGGTCGGCTTCGCTACCCCGGCGGCAACCGACGGCCCCGGCACCGCGCGCTGTCTGATCCTCGTGACGGCGGACGGTCAGCGCACGATGGCGACCTATCTCGGCGCCTGCGTCGAACTCGGGCCCGAGGACATCGATGCCGAACTGATCGCCGCCGCGCAGATCACCTATCTCGAAGGCTATCTGTTCGACCCGCCGCGCGCGCAGCAGGCGTTCCGCGCGGCGGCGGCGATCGCGCACGGCGCCGGCCGGCAGGTCGCGCTGACATTGTCGGACCCGTTCTGCGTGGCGCGCCATCGCGCCGCCTTCCGCGAGCTGGTTGCCGGCGACGTCGACATCCTGTTCGCCAACGAGGCGGAGATCTGCTCGCTCTACGAGACCGACGATTTCGCCGCGGCGGCATCGTCGGTGCGCGGCCATGTCCGGGTCGCGGCCCTGACCCGCAGCGAAGCGGGCAGCGTCATCCTGGCCGACGGCGCCATGCACACGGTCGCCGCCGCTCCGGTCGCGCGGGTCGTCGACACCACCGGCGCGGGCGACCTTTATGCCGCGGGCTTTCTCTACGGGTTGACCCACGGGCTTGCGCTCCCCAAGTGCGGAGCGATCGGCAGCCTGTGCGCCGCCGAAATCATCAGCCATGTCGGTGCGCGGCCCGAGGTTGGGCTTCGCGAACTTGTCACGGCGGCAGGTCTATGATCAGCGTTCTGCCGCCGCTGCGCCTCGCCTAGGGTTCTATGGATATCCGCAACATCGCGATCATCGCCCATGTCGATCACGGCAAGACGACGCTGGTCGACCAATTGCTGCGCCAGGCCGGCGCCTTTCGCACCAATCAGCAGGTCGCCGAGCGCGCGCTCGATTCGAACGATCTCGAACGCGAGCGCGGCATCACGATCCTCGCCAAGTGCACGTCGGTAATCTGGCGCGAGGTCTGCATCAACATCGTCGACACGCCGGGTCACGCCGATTTCGGCGGCGAGGTCGAGCGCATCCTGAGCATGGTCGACGGCGTTCTGGTGCTGGTCGACGCCGCCGAAGGGCCGATGCCGCAGACCAAGTTCGTCGTCGCCAAGGCCTTGGCGCGCGGCCTCAAGCCGATCGTCGTGATCAACAAGATCGATCGCTCCGACGCGCGGCCCGAGGCGGTGCATAACGAGATTTTCGACCTGTTCGCGCTGCTCGATGCGAGCGAGGCGCAGCTCGATTTCCCGACCCTGTTTGCTTCCGGACGCGACGGCTGGGCGGTCGCCGACCTCGGCGCGCCGCGGCACGACCTCAAGCCGCTGTTCGAGCTGATCCTGTCGCACGTACAGCCGCCGGTGGCCGACCCCGATGCGCCCTTCGCGATGCTGGCGACGACGCTCGATTACGACCCCTACCTCGGCCGCGTGCTGACCGGCCTCATTCACTCGGGGGTCGCCCGCCTCAACATGCCGGTCAAGTCATTGGCCCGCGACGGCCGCACGATCGAGCAGGCGCGGCTGACCAAGCTTCTCGCCTATCGCGGCCTGGAGCGGCGGCCGATCGAAGAGGCGCGCGCCGGCGATATCATCGCGGTCGCCGGGCTGGCGCTGACGACGGTCGCCGACACGATCTGCGCGCCCGAGGTGACGCAGGCCCTGCCGGCCGACCCGATCGACCCGCCGACCCTGGCGATGACGTTTTCGGTCAACGACAGCCCCTTGGCGGGCCGCGACGGCGGCAAGGTCACCTCGCGCGTCATCGCCGAGCGGCTCCATCGCGAAGCCGAGGGCAATGTCGCGATCAAGGTGCGCGAAAATGCCGAGAAGGATGCGGTCGAGGTCGCCGGGCGCGGCGAATTGCAGTTGGGCGTGCTGATCGAGACGATGCGCCGCGAGGGGTTTGAATTGTCGATTTCGCGCCCGCGCGTTTTGTTCAAGACCGATCCGGTGAGCGGCCAGCGCCAGGAGCCGATCGAGGAAGTCATCATCGACGTCGACCAGGAATTTGCCGGAATCGTGGTCGACAAGATGAGCCGCCGCAAGGCGGAAATGCGCGACATGCGGCCGTCCGGGCGGGGCAAGTTGCGGCTGTCGTTCCTGGCGCCGACGCGGGGCCTCATTGGCTATCACGGCGAGTTCCTCACCGACACGCGCGGCAGCGGCGTCATGAGCCGGCTGTTTCACGGCTACGCGCCCTATCGCGGCGCGGTCGAGGGACGGAGCAACGGTGTCCTGATCTCGACTGCGAGCGGGGCGGCGGTGGCCTACGCCTTGTGGAACCTCGAAGAGCGCGGCGCGATGTTCGTGTCGCCCGGCGAAGCGGTCTATCCCGGCATGATCATCGGCGCGCACAGCCGCGGCAACGATCTCGACGTCAACCCGGTCAAGGGCAAGCAGCTCACCAACATCCGCACGACCGCGAAGGACGAAGCGGTGCGGCTGACCCCGCCGGTACAGATGAGCCTCGAAGAGGCGATCGCCTATATCGCCGACGACGAACTGGTCGAGGTGACCCCAAAGGCGATCCGTCTGCGCAAGCGCCTCTTGGACAGCAACGACCGGCGCCGCGCTAGCCGCGCTGCGGCGGCGGCGGAGTAGCATCAGCCGCAGAGGGCTCGACGGACGGGGCGGCGGCGCGCGCCATGACGATGATCGCGAACAGCGCCAGGCCGAGCGTCGCGAGCCACCATTCCTCCCAGATGCCCCAGGCGCTGAAGGCGGCGGCGAGCGCCGCGGCGAGGCTGCCGCCAGCCGCCGCGGCGTAGAGGCGCGGCCAAGTCACCGTCGCGAGCCGCCACCACAACCAGCCGACCAGGAGCGCGAACAATGCCGCGCCCGGCGCGCCCAGTTCCAGCCAGACCTGCAGCCCGGCGTCGTGCGGGTGGAGCGGCAGCCAGCTCTGGCCCGGGCGGATCTCGTCGTTGCCGCCCGGGATCGCGCGGGCCGAATCAAGGCCCCAGCCGACAAACGGCCGCTCGGCGATGCGGTCGCCGGCAAACGACCAGATCAGCAGCCGGTGGCCGGCCGAACCCTTGAACGCGTCGACGGCATCAAACACCCCCGGCAGCGACGCCAGCCGCGGCAGCGTCAGCGGCGCGCCCAGAATGGCAAGAATCGACAGCGCAGCCGCGAGGCGAACGAGAGCGCCGCGCCGGAGGTACAGCAATGCCGCCACCGGCAGGCTGAGCGCGAGCGCGACCTTGGCGGCGGTGCCGTCGAGCAGGCACACCGTGCCGGCCATTGCCGCGGCAAATGCCAGCGCGAGCAGCCGCTCGC
>DATLTH010000508.1:0-4042 GCA_035533695.1 Allostellaceae bacterium
CCGGACATCATTCATCGGCTGCGCGGACCGATCGACAGCGCCATCGCGATCACGATCCGGCATCCGGGAACAACGCCGAGCGAACTCCAGCTGCACCGCGCCGATGTCGCCGCCCGGAACGTGACGATGTCGCGCGACGGCAACATCGCCGTGTTCCGTGTCGCCAGCTTCAACCGCAGCACGGCCCGGCGCGTTGCCACGGGATTGGCGCAGGCCGAGCGACCGGCCGGCGCACCGCTCGCCGGCATCGTGCTCGACCTGCGCGGCAATCCGGGCGGTCTGCTCGACCAGGCGGTCGGCCTCGCCGATCTGTTCATCCGCAACGGCCCGATCGTCGCGACGGTCGGGCGCAACCCGGCCAGCCGACAATATTTCGCCGCCGTCGGAGACAGCATGGCCCCATCATTGCCGCTCGTCGTCCTGATCAACGGCGGCTCGGCCTCGGCATCCGAAATCGTCGCCGCGGCATTCCAGGATCTGCGCCGCGCCGTCGTTATCGGCAGCTCGTCTTACGGCAAGGGCACGGTGCAAACGGTGTTGCGCCTGCCGAACGATGGCGAACTGACGGTGACGTGGGCTCGGCTCGTCACCCCGACGGGGTATCTGCTGCAGACGCACGGGGTGGTGCCGACAGTGTGCACCGCCGATCTGCCGGATGACGCGACAGGGTTCGACGCCGGCCTCCAGCGCATTGCCGCGGTAGCCGCGGCGGCCTCCGGCGCCGGACCGGCGCCGCCTCCGCGTGTCGCGCTCGACGAGGCAGCCTGGTCGGCGCTGCGCCGTGCCTGCCCGCCGCGCCACAATGCCCCTTCCCTCGACCTGCAGCTGGCCGAGCGGCTGATTGCCGACCCCGCCCTCTACAGCGAAGCGCTGCACGCGCTGCCGGCCGCCGCCACTTTGGCCGATGGCGAATCTGCCGTCGGAGCCGCGGACCGCGCCTTGACAGATGTCGACCACGCGCTATCTTCGCACTCGCACTAGCATCCAACCCCGCGAGGCCGCCGATGGCAAAGACCAATACCGTCCTGATCAAGCTGGTCAGCAGCGCGGACACCGGGTTTTTCTACGTCACCAAAAAGAACCCTCGGACAAAAACCAACAAGCTCGAACTGAAGAAGTTCGACCCGGTGGCCCGCAAGCACGTCATCTTCAAGGAAGCGAAGATCAAGTAGATCACGCCGGCATCTGGATTACCGGAGCCGGGCGCGGCAGGCGCCTGGCGAAAGGCGATCAGGAGGCGACGGCTATCGGTGCCGCGTCGGCCGAGGGCGCCGAGTGGGCAACAGTCGGCAGCACGGCAACCTGATTGCGGCCGGCGTTCTTGGCGATGTAGAGGGCATCGTCAGCGCGCTTCAGCAGGTTCTCCAGGGTTTCGGCATCTTCGCTGGCCACCGCGACGCCGATGCTGACCGTGACCGATAGTTTTTCGCTCTCGCCTTGCAGGACGAACAGCTCGCCGGCCACCGCGGCGCGGAAGCGCTCGGCGACGATCATCGCACCGGCGAGGTTGGTTTCGGGCATCACCACGATGAATTCCTCACCGCCCAGGCGGCCGACCAGATCGACGCTGCGCACCTGGCGGACGGCGCGGCCGGCGAGTTCGCGCAACACCTCGTCGCCGGCCGGGTGACCGTGCCGGTCATTGACCAGCTTGAAATGGTCGATGTCGAAGAGCAGCACCGAGATGTCGGCGCCGCTGGCCGGCATGCGAGCCAGCAACTCGTTCAAATGGGCAAAAACGTAGCGCCGGTTGTAGAGGCCGGTCAGGTCGTCGGTCAGCGCCAGCGACAGGCCGCGGCGGTAATTGTTGCGCAGTTTGTCCTGCATCCGCTTGCGGCGGATCTGGATGCGCACTCGGGCCAGCAGCTCGTTGCGATCCACCGGACGGATCAGATAATCGTTGGCGCCGAGATCGAGGCCCTTGGCCAGCCGCGGCAGCTCGCCGTCATCGGCCATCAAGAGAACCGGCAGCTGACGCCAGCTCTCGTGGGCCCGCCACTGTGACACCAGCCGCAGCGGGTCGCCGTCCGGCAGCGACATGCTGGCGATGACGAGTTCGGTCGATTCGTCGAGCAGGCCCTGCGCTTCGGCGCAAGAGGTGGCCCGCACGACCGAGGCGGCGATCGGGCTCAGCGCGTCGATCAGCCGCGACGCGGCAAACCCCTGCTCGTCGACGAGCAGAATTCGTGCGCCATTGGCGTCCGTCGCCAGGGCATCTTCCAAATCGGGGCTGCTGAAGCGGCCGCAAACCTCTTCGCGCAGCCGCAGTTCGTCCATCATCCGCTTCAATCGCACCAGCGAGCGCACGCGGGCGAACAGCGCGGTGTCGTTCACCGGCTTCGTCAGGAAATCATCGGCCCCCGCTTCGAGGCCGCGCAGCCGGTCGGCGACATCGGAGAGCGCGGTCACCATCACGATCGGAATATCGGCGGTGCGCGGGTTGGCCTTGAGCCGGCGACATACCTCAAAGCCATCCATCCGCGGCATCATCACATCCAACAGGATGATATCCGGGACCTCGGCATCCGCGACCTCAAGCGCGGTCGGGCCATTCTGCGCGCTCACGACCTCGAAATATTCGCTCGAAAGCTTGGCTTCGAGCAGCTTGATATTGAGATCGACATCATCGACGACGAGAACGCGGGCGGTCATGGTCGAATAGCACCCTCATCAAGGGAGAAAGCGTTCGACGACCCGCATGAAGCTCGCCACCGAAATCGGCTTGGCGATATAGGCTTCACAGCCACCTTCGCGGATTTTCGCTTCATCACCCTTCATCGCAAAGGCGGTCACGGCGATCACCGGGATGCGCCGCAGCTCGTCATCCTCCTTGAGCCACTTGGTAACCTCAAGCCCGGAAATTTCGGGCAGCTGGATGTCCATCAGGATCAGATCCGGCCGGTGCTGCCGCGCCATGCGGAGCGCGTCGACCCCGTCCCTCGTCTGCAGCGTGAAGTAGCCATGCGCCTCGAGCAGGTCGTTGAACAGCTTCATGTTGAGTTCGTTGTCTTCGACGATCAACACTTTCTTCGGCATGTTGTGCTCAGGATCGCCGTTCTGGTTCATCGGTCGGGGCCTCATTCTCGCGATGCCGCGGATCGTCCGTGCGTCGCCGGATGCGGGCGGGCGCCGCGGGCAAAGCCGCCGCCGTCTCGTCATGAACCTTATATGCAATTTGGTTTAAGAATCGGTAACGATTGGGCGGTGCCGCGAAGAACTGCAGCGGGTGCGACGCAGAGGAGCCTCGAATTGCACCGGGTAGCGGCACAGGCGGGCCATACGGGAGCAACCTCACCAGGGTGTAGCATGGGGGCGGGCCTGCGCATCGGTATCGACCTCGGCGGCAGCAAGATCGAGGCGGCCGCCATCGACCGGCAAGGAGACATCCGCGCGCGCCGGCGCGTCGCCACCCCGGTCGGCGACTATCACGGCACAGTGGCCGCGATCGCCCGGCTCGTTGCGGCAATCGAGAGCGAAATCGGTGCCCGCGCCCCCGCCGCCTCGGTCGGGATCGGCATCCCCGGCACGATCGTCGCCGCGACCGGCCTGGTCAAAAACGCCAATTCGACTTGGCTCAACCACCGGCCTCTCGGCCGCGACGTCGAGGCCGCGCTCGGCCGACCGGTCCGCTTTGCCAACGATGCCGACTGCTTCGCCTTGTCGGAGGCAAGCGACGGCGCAGCTTCGGGGTGCGGCACGGTATTCGGCGTCATTCTCGGCACCGGGGTCGGCGGCGGCATCGTGATCGGCGGGCATCTGCTGGTCGGCATCAACGCGATCGCCGGCGAATGGGGACACAATCCGCTGCCGGCGCCGCTTCCCGACGAATTGCCTGGGCCCTCCTGCTATTGCGGCCGAAGCGGCTGCATCGAGACGTTTTTATCGGGTCCGGGACTGGCCGCCGATCACCGGCATCATACCGGGCAGGATCGCGCCGGACCGCAGATCGCCGCCGATGCCGCGGCGGGGGACCGCGACAGCCGGATGACGCTCGACCGCTACGCCGACCGGCTCGCTCGCGCCCTTGCCGGAATCATCAACC
>DATLTH010000509.1:0-4421 GCA_035533695.1 Allostellaceae bacterium
GGTTTCAACTTCGTCGGATCGTGCGCTAAATGCCAGTCAAGGTTGGCACGTCGGCGGCAGGCTTGGGAGAACGCGACATGGCGGTGGTCGAAACCGAAGAGCACGGGCAAATCCTGGTCGTGCGGATGAACCGGCCGGAACGGCTCAATGCGCTCTCGCACGAGATGCGCACGCGCCTGGCCGAAACGTGGACGGAATTCCGTCGGAGCGATCGCTTCGAAGTCGCGATCTTCACCGGAACGGGGCGCGCCTTCTGCGCCGGCGAGGACATGAAGGAGTCGCTCGCCGCCAACCAGCCCGGCGGACGGCGCCCCGACATCGAGGACCCGTTCATGTCGGGGGCACTCGAAAAGCCGGTTATCGCCGCGGTCAACGGCTATGCGATGGGCGGCGGCTTCATGCTCGTCGAGCGCACCGATCTGCGGGTCGCGGCAAAGGGGGCGGTGTTCGAGGTCTCGGAAGCCAAGCGCTGGCTGGTCGGCGGCTACAATCACGGGCACATCGCCAACCTGTCCTATCCGATCGCGATGGAGATGGCACTGGGCTTCCGCTTCACCGCCGAGCGTTTCTATGAGGTCGGCTTCCTCAATCGCCTGGTCGAGCCGGCGGAATTGATGCCGACCGCCCTGGCGATGGCCGAGCACCTGTTGACCCTGCCGCCGGCCTCGCGGGTCAACACCGTGCACATGATGCGGCAGATGCGCCCGCAGCCGGCGGCCGAACTGCAGCGCCTCGCCGCCGCATTGCACGAGCACGGGGCAAAGAGCGACCTGATCGAGTCGCGCGCCGCCTTTGCCGAGAAGCGCCGGCCGAACTTCAAGGGCTGGGACGATCCGGCGGACCGCTACCGCCTGCCGACGCTCGACGCCGCGCGGGCCGGCAGCCGCGCCGGCGACGACAGCTAGGTGGCGACTCCAGTTAGGCGGCGATGTAGCGGCCGTCCCGTCGCGTCAGCTGATTGGCCTTGATCAGCGCCGTCAGGGCGTTTGATACCGACATTTCGCCGGTCTTGTCGCCCTTGAGGCCCATCCGCTCGATGATGTCCTTACGGGCGAGGCCGTCGGGATGCTGCCGGATCACCCCAAGGAGCCGCTCGCGCTTGCTGCCGCGGCGTGCGCGCGGCGCGGCGGGGCGCGAGGCGGCGGGCCTTGCCGCCGGGGCCTTGCCGGTTTTTGCCGCCTCGTAGGCGTCGATGGCGGCAAGCTCGCGGTTGATGCCGGCAAGCTTGTGTTCAAGCTCCCGCTGCTGCGTGAACACGGCTTCGCGTTCAGCATGCAGCCGATGGCGCTCGCGCGTTATGAACTCTTCAAATGTTTCAGCCATGGACCGCTCCACATTCGCTAGCGAAGCTTGTAGGTAATCTTCGCGTTCTTGTACAGCGCGTTGGATTTGTATCAGGCACGAACGCCTCCGGTAAACGCCAGGCTCGTGGTAAACGCCAAGCTCGCGGGCGGCTCGGTAATCGTATTTGTAGTTGCGGCCGATCCCGGTTGCGCGGCACGGCGTTCGGCCTCAGGGTGGCGCGATGAGCGAGCTATCCACCCTGGCCGGGCAGCGCGAGCGCGTCGACGCCTTGCGCCGCGACCCGGGCGACCAACATCCCGATACCCTCGCCGCGATGCTCGATCTGGCCGAGATGCTGTGGGCCCGCGGCCGGCTCGACGAGGTACGCGCGCTTGAGGAGCACGTCGTCGACGCGCGCCGGCGGGCGCTCGGCGAGGCGCACGGCGACACGCTGAAGGCGCTCGGCAAGCTGGCGACGACGGTCGGCGCGCAGGGCGATCTCGACGAGGCGCGCCGTCTGCAGGAATACATCGTGGCGCTTGCCCCCGCTTCCTGGGGCGAAACCGCCCGCGACACCTTGCGGGCCGCCAACAACCTCGCCGGGACGATCGCCGCGCAGGGCGATGCCGTTGCGGCGCGCGCGCTGCTCGAGACAACGATCGAGACGATGCACCGGGTGCTTGGCGACACCGACGGCGACACGCTGACGGCGCTCGGCAACCTCGCGGCGATGCTGTGGCAATATGGCGAGCGCGGCGAAGCCTATTGGCTGCAATGCCAGATCGTCGAAACCCGGCGCCATGCCCACGGCGCCGACGATCCGGCGACCCGCGCCGCGGCGGCGGTGCTGGAGGCGATGCACAAAGACGGCATGCCCTAGGCGGCGCCGCGGCCGCCGCAATGGTGGGCCCGTTAATACACCGCGCCGCGGGCGGTGATCGGCCAGACGGCTTCGACCCGCTCGCCGCGCACCGCGACGTACCAGTCGTAGAGGTTGACCGTCGGGTCGCAATGGCCGGGGACGAGCCGAACCTTGTCGCCGAGGCGCAGCCGGTTGGTGGCGCCGGCGATGCCGAGGCGGCCGTGCTCGTCGGAGGCGCGCTCGTAGGTTGCCGCCGGCTCGTCCCACACCAGGGGCGGGCCTGAATCGAAGGCCAGCGCCTTCAAGCCGGCGTCGACGATCGCGCGCTCGGATGCCGGCCGGCTCATCACCGTTGCCCAGACGAACAGGCTCGGCTCGAAAGCGCGGGTCGCCGTGCCGTCGGGATCGAGGTTGCGGCCGTAATCGGCGTCCATGAAGATGTACGAGCCGCACTGCAATTCGGTGTAGACGCCGCTGCCGGCCTCGAACTCGAAAGTGCCGGTGCCGGCGCCGGTGATGTTGTCGCAGGCAATGCCGTTCGCCGCGAGCAGGTCGCGGGTCCGCGCGGCCTTGTCGACCGCACCCCGGATCGCCTGCTGCCGCTCGGCCCAGCCGCGCAAATGCTGCGCCGAGCCGTGATAGGCCTGCAAGCCGGCAAAGCGCAGATGCTGCATATCCTCGACCAGGCGGGCGAGGGCGAGCGCCGGCTCGCCCGGCTCGACCCCGCAGCGGTTGCCGCCCATGTTGATCTCGACATGCACGGGCAGGCTCGCCACCCCCGCTTCGCCGGCCGCCGCTTCGAGATCGGCGATCTGCGCCGGGTCGTCGACGCAGACGCCGATATGCGCGGTATGCGCCAATGCCATCAGATGGCGCAGCTTCTGCCGGCCGACCACCTCGTTGGTCACCAGCACGTCGCGCACCCCGCCATAGACCATCGCTTCCGCTTCGCTGACCTTCTGCACGCACACGCCAACGGCGCCCAGTTCGATTTGTTTCAACGCGATGACCGGGCATTTATGAGTCTTTGCATGAGGTCTGAGGCGCACGCCGCTGCCCTGCACCCGGTCGGCGAGACGCTTCAGGTTGCGCTCGAAGGCGTCGAGATCGATCACCAACGCCGGGGTGTCGACCTCGTCGAGCGGCATGCCGATTTCGGCGGGCGGGCGGGTGGTCATCGCTGCGGCTCCGCGTTGTTGCGCGATATGTATGCCGAGGCTTGCGCAAGCCGCGCGGAAATGCAACACGAGTGGGAAAGCCAAAACCGGCGGCAGGCCGGCGGTCGTGACTAGGATGGGGGAGGAGCAGATGTCGGATACGGTAGTATCGGCGGCCGAGTCGGCGCTGGAAAACCAGCGGCTTGGCGGGTTGCAGATGCGGGTCATCGTGATCTGCACGCTCATTCAGATGTGCGACGGCTACGATGTCGGGTCGATCGGCTGGTCGGTGCCGTCGCTGACCCATGTCTGGCACATCGCGCCCAAGGCCTTTGCGCTGGCCTTTCTGTGGTCCAACGTCGGCGTCCTGGTCGGCGCCCTCGTCGCCGGGCCGATCGGCGACCGCTTCGGGCGCAAGCCGCTGTTGCTGATAAGCATCACGATCTTCGGCATCGCCTCACTGGCAAGCGCTTTCTCCCAAACGCTCGGCTTTCTCGCCGCGACGCGGTTTTTCACCGGGATCGGGATCGCCGGCGGGTTCGCCGGGACGACGGCGCTGACCGGCGACTACTCGCCGGCCCGCCTGCGCGCGACATTGATCATGGTGACGTTCACCGGGGCGCCGCTCGGCGGCTTTGTCGGCGGACTTGCCGTATCCTACCTGCTGCATCTGGGCTACAACTGGCCCGTCATCTTCATCATCGGCGGCGTGTTTCCGCTGGTATTGGTGCTGGTGATGGCCCTGTGGCTGCCGGAATCGCCGCGCTTTCTCGCCGCCAAAGCCGATCTGGCGCCCCATCACCGGGCGTTGCCGCAGCGTCTCGACATCACCCACACGGACGGGCAGCCGCATGGGGTCGATCTTCCGGTCGGCAATCCGATCGCGATGCTGTTCGGCGAGGGCTATGCGTTGCGCACGATCCTGTTGTGGATCATCTTTTTCTGCAGCCTGATGAACCTGTTTCTGTTCGTCTTCTGGCTGCCGGAGATCCTGCATTTGACCGGCCTGACACCGGCCGAGGCGGTGTTTGCGACGAGCCTGTACAATCTTGGCGCGATCGCCGCCGTGCTCTATCTCGGCTATCTGATCGACCGCTTCGGTGCGCAGCGGGCATTGG
>DATLTH010000510.1:0-5651 GCA_035533695.1 Allostellaceae bacterium
AGAATGTCCTCGGGCGGGATCCCGGCGGTGGTCGCGACCCGCCAATGATTGGTCCACTCGTAGGCCGAGCCGGTGACCCAGCCGATCCGCATGATCATCAGTTCGCGCAGCCGCGTGTCGAACTTGTTGTTCTCCAACAACTGCATCAGCTGGCTGAACGCCACCCGGGCGACGCCGGGGTTGTTGGCGACGACGCGGAACGCTTCGCTTTGCGTCCGCCGCGCCGGCATTCCCATCGCTTCCCCGAGCGCGCTTGCCTCTTCGGGCGACACCATCGGCACGCGTAGCGTCATCCTCTCCCCCTATCTGTTGCCGCATGGTGCTACCGCGCCAGCCACCCCGGCGCAATATCGGCTTGTCGAGACACTACCCACAGCGCGCGCCCTGCGCGTAAACTTGCCCGGTTCTGCTGCCGGCTTGCGAGGGGTGATGGCCGATCGAAAATTCCGCATCGTCGTCGCCGGCGCGGGCGTCGCCGGCCTCTTCATGGCCGAGACGCTGAAACGCGCGGGCATCGACTTTACCGTCTATGAAAAGGCCGGCGACGTCGGCGGCACCTGGCGGGACAACACCTTTCCCGGCCTCTTTGTCGATGTGTTGTCGCGGCAGTACGAGTTTCCGTTTCAGCCCAACTACAACTGGTCGCGCAAATACGCGCCAGCGGGCGAGATCTGGGCCTACATCAAAAAGGTCGCGCGCGACCGCGGGCTCATCAAATTCATCCGTTTCAACGAGGAGATCGTCGCGGCGCGGTTCACCGGCGGCCTCTGGCACATCGAGACAGCCAAGGGCCAAACCGATATCGCCGATGTTTTCATCTGCGCCACCGGGTTTCTGCACAAGCCGGTCATGCCCGACATCGCCGGCAGCGAGAGCTTCGCCGGCCCGTCTTTCCACTCGGCGCGCTGGGACCACGGCGTGCCCTACGAGGGCAAACGCTGGGGCATCATCGGCAGCGGCGCCAGTGGCGTGCAGATCACCGAAGCCTTGGCCTGGGCCGGGTGCGAGGTCACCCAGTTCATCCGCCGCGCGCAATGGGTGCACATTCGCGACAACCCGCACGCGACTTGGCATGAGCGCCTCAAATTGCGGCTGCCCGGCGGCTACCAGCGCGAGCAGCGGCGCCTCTGGCAGATGATCAACGAAGGCGACAGCTGGCGCCTCAACCCCGGCCCGCAGCGTGCGGCGATGGAGCGGGAATACGCCTCCTTCCTCGACTACATCAAGGACCCCGAGCTGCGGGAAAAGCTGACCCCCGACTACAATCTCGGCTGCACCCGCATCCCGAAATCCGACAAGAACTATTACGAGGCGGTGCAGCTCCCCAACGCGCACATCGTCAAGGGCCACATCGACCATATCGAGCCGGACGCGGTCGTGATGGCCGACGGGACGCGGGTCGCGCTCGACGTCTTGGTCTACGCCACCGGCTTCGACCCGCACGCCTATATGCGCCCGATGAATGTGACGGGGCTCAACGGCGTGACGATCGACGAGGCGTGGAAGGAACGCATCTATTCCTACGGCGGCATCGCCTTGCCGGGATTTCCCAACCTGTTTACGCTCTACGGCCCCTTCGGCCCGGTCAACAACGTGCCGGTGCCCTTGGGTCTCGACCAGGAGATCGGCCTTATCATGCGGCTCATCGCCGAAGCGCGCGCGCGCAATGCCGCGGTCGCGCCGACCGCCGCGGCAACCGAGAAATTCCTCGCCCGGCTCGACGCCGCCTTTCCCGGCACGGTGTGGGTCGGCGGCTGCAAGAACTGGTACACCTCGGACCAGCCCAACCCGGTGCTGTGGCCCTTCCCGCAAAGCGCCCACAAGGCGTTCTTCGAGACCGTACCGCCGGAGGATTTCCAGTTCATCCCGACCGAACCGGGAGTTTGACCGCGCCGCCCGAGCACCAGAATTGGCTCGCCGCGCGCATGCCGAAAGCTTGAATCTGGGCGTCATTGGCGTACATTAGATCGGATGCAGACGCGGCCGATTACGGTGGCCGAGACGGCCGTGTTCCTGCGTCAGGCAGCAGCGGTTTGGACCAATGACGAACGCTCGGAATTCGTCGACTTCATCGCGCGAAACCCCGAGGCCGGCGATCTCATTCCGCAAAGTGGCGGAGTCCGCAAGGTCAGATGGAACCGCCAGGGCATCGGGAAGCGAGGCGGCGCACGGATTGTCTACTTTTATCACGACGCGGGAATGCCGCTTTACCTGTTGATGGTCTACGCAAAGGCACGACGCGACGATCTGTCGCCGGAAGCGAGGCGAGCCGTGCAGGCGCTCACGGCACGACTGAAACAGGCGCACGGACGCTGAAGAGACGATTGATGAATACGTTCAGCAAGGAATTAATCGAGAGCCTGACTGAGGCCTGCGAACACTCCGAGGGAAAGCCCGGTGCGGTTCGCGTGCACGTCGTCGATGTGCCCGATGTGCGCGCCATCCGCCGGCAGCTGCGGATGTCACAGCAGGAGTTTGCCCGCATCTACCGCATCCCGCTCGCCACGCTGAAGAATTGGGAACAAGGCCGCCGCCAGCCCGACGCCCCCGCCGCCGCCTATCTCCAGGTCATCGCCAAGCATCCCCGCGAGGCACGGGAGGCGCTGGCGCTGTAGGAATATTATTCCTATTAATAATATGATGTAACTTCATCATTCTCACGCTAGGCCGCGGATGACCCGCGGCAAAAAGCAGGAGATTGATGATGTACGGACGAGACTTCCGCGCTTGGCGCGACCGGCTCGGTCTGACCCAAATGCAGGTCGCCGTTAGGCTCGGCATATCTCAGCGGGCCATCGCAGCCTGGGAAAGCGACGCCACGCCAATCAGCCGGCAGACGGAAATGGCAATATGGGCGATCGAACGCTGCATCGGGCTCGAGCGAGAACTTGAGATGCTGGAGTCCGGGAAAATGACGACCGGCGAGAAACGCCGCCAAGGTAATGCCTTTGTCGACGTTGACACGACGGCCGAGTCGATCGAGCGCGTGCGCAGCCATATCGCTGAGCTCGATGCCATGGTTGCCGACCATCAGGCCAGCAACAGGCGCTACGGGGTCGCGTTCGATGTCGGCGAGCCGCTGCGCTCGACAAACGGCTTCTGCGTCTCGATCCGAAACGCCCATAGAGGCCCGATCACGTCGATTGAGTATGCCTCGGAGGAAGAAGCCGAGGCCGCCACAAAGGCTCTTCGGTCGGCGATCGAGCCGGCGATAGCGGTGACCGACACCAGGGGCAAGACCTGGTGATCGGTCAAGTCCGCTTCACCCGGCCGCGCCGACCGCGGCCCATCTGCGGGTACGTCACCGAACGGCCGCACGAGGCCAGGGGACCACTGGCAAGTGTTCACGGCCCCTCGTTCGTCATGATGATCGTGCCGGAGGCGGCGAACATGCCGCCGACGCCGTGGCACACCGAGATTTTGGCGCCGGGCACCTGGGCGGGGGCGATGCCGCGCATCTGGCGCACGCTTTCCTGCAGGGCATACATGCCGTACATGCCGGAATGCATGTAGGAGAGGCCGCCGCCATTGGTGTTGAGCGGCAGTTTGCCGCCCGGCGCGGTGTTGCGCTCGCCGATGAAGGCGGCCGCCTCGCCCTTCTTGCAGAAGCCCAAATCTTCGAGCCCGTAGATCGGCAGATGCGCAAAGGCGTCGTAGATCATCAGGTGGTCGACATCCTTGTGGCCGATGCCGCTTTCCTCGAAGGCCTTCGCACCCGACACGCGGAAGGCGCGCGAGGAGGTAAAATCCTCCATCTGGCTGACCATCGGCGTCTCGACCGATTCGCCGGTGCCGAGCAGGTAGACGGGCTTTGTCGGAAAGTCCCGGGCGCGGTCGGCCGTCGTCAGAATGAGGGCGCCGCCGCCGTCGGTCACCAGGCAACACATCAACAGGCGGAACGGATAGGCAATCATCCGCGAACTCAGCACATCCTCGACCGTGATCGGGTCGTGGAAGGTGGCGCGCGGGTTTTTCGCTGCCCATTCGCGCTGGATGACGGCGACCATCGCCAGCTGTTCCTCGGTGATGCCGTAGGTCTTCATGTAACGCAATACCGGGATCGTGAAGAGGGTCGGCGGCCCCATCGGCCCGTAGGGTGCCTCGAACTGGCCGGCGAGGCTGCCCGGCGACACCGCGGGCCGCGAACGCGCGATGCCGGAGCGGCCGCTTTCGCCGTGGGTGATGAGGATCGTCTTGCACAACCCGCTTTCCAATGCCGCCGCGGCGTGGCGGACATGGATCATGAACGAGCAGCCGCCGACCGCGGTGCCGTCAACCCATTTGGGGGTGATGCCGAGGTAATGCGCGATCGTCACCGGCGTCTCGCCGGCGGTCGCGATGCCGTCGATGTCCTTGGGGCCGATCCCGGCATCCTTCATCGCATTGAGCGCGGCGTCGGCGTGCAGCCCGATCTGCGACAGGTTGGTGATGCGGCCCATCTCGGTCGTTTCGGCGGCGCCGACGATGGCGATCGATTTCGGTTTCATCGGCGTCTCCTCAGCCCTTGGCCGGGCGGAACAGGGGGAGGGTGATCTCGTCGTCGATCTTCTCGAAGGCGGCTTCGAGCTTCATGTCGAGTTGGAGAGCCTCCGGGGTCTGCGGGCACTCGACGATGTTGGTCATCATCCGCGGCCCCTCGTCGAGTTCGACGACGGCGATCGCGTAGGGCGGGGTGAAGCCCGGCACCGGGCGGTGATGGATCACGTAGCTGTAGAGCCGCCCCTTGCCGCTGGCGCGGAAAACGGAAACCTCGCGCGCCGCGCAGTGCGGGCAGAACGGGCGCGGCGGGAAATAGGCCTTATGGCAGGAATCGCAGCGTTGCAGGCGCAATTCGCCCGCCCGCGTCCCCTCCCAGAAATGCATCGTCTCGGGCGTCGGCGTCGGCCGCGGCCGTTGTCCCTCGGGCATGGTGAATCCTCACGTTGATGCTGAATCAAGGTTGACCGCTGCGGGGCCGTCCGGCAAGCGGAACCATCGCGGTGTCATTCCGGGTCTCGCCCTCCGTGGGATCCTGGATGACGATTTTTGTGGAGGCTGAAAAATGATCACCCCCGCCTATGTCCGCACCATGGCCGCCTACAATGCCGAGATGAACCGCCGCCTCTACGATGCCGCGAACCGCCTCGGCGAGGCCGAGCGCCGGCTTGACCGCGGCGCTTTCTGGCATTCGGTCCACGGCACGCTGGTTCACATCCTGTGGGGCGACAGCCAATGGATGAGCCGCTTCGACGGCTGGGAGCGCCCCCAGACGCCGATCAAACAGAGCGACCATTTCATCGAGGATTGGCCGGGGTTGTGCGCGGCGCGGGAGAAGGGCGATGCCGACATCTCGCGCTGGGCCGCCAAGGTTGACGACGCGTGGCTCGACGTGGACCTCACCTGGTTCAGCGGCGCGGCAAACCGCGAAATCAGCGCGCCGAAGCGTCTCCTCGTCGCGCATTTCTTCAACCACCAGACGCATCACCGCGGCCAGGCGCACGCGCTCCTCACAGCCGCGGGCGAGGCGACCGACGACACCGATCTCTTCCTCGTCGTGCCGCAGATGATCGCGTGAGGCGGCGCGCGGCGGCGTTCGCCGCGGGCGTCACCGCGAGATGCCGTCGGCCCGCTCGGCCGCCTGTTCGAGCAGCGCGGCGACCTTGGCGGCCAGT
>DATLTH010000511.1:0-4923 GCA_035533695.1 Allostellaceae bacterium
TGACCGAAATCTCGGTGGTCGACCGCCCGGCCAACCCCGATGCGGTGTTCGACTGCTGGAAGCTCGGCACGGACGCTGCGGCAGGAGACGGTGTCGGCACCAGCGCATCCGCGGCTCGGCAGCCGGCAGACAGCCACAGCAATACGGACGACAGCGCCGCCGGCGGCGCCGACTATGCGGATCCGGGCTGCCAGGCGGATGGCCGCAAGCGCTATCCGCTCGATACCGAGCGCCACATCCGCGCCGCCTGGGCCTTTATTCACCGGCCGGCCAATGCGCGGCGCTACAGGCGGGATCAGGTCGAGCGGATCAAGGCGCGCATCGCCGCTGCGTGGCGGGCGGAAATTGATCGCGCCGGCCCGCCCGCCGCCGCCATGCCGGGCCGAGCGGCCGATGCGGCGCGCAAGAGCCTGGCCGACGCCGATCGTCTGGCGCAGGTCATTGTCGAGCTCGATTGGCTCGACGATTGCCTCGCGCTCGAGACGGTGCTGGAAGGAGACGCCTCGGCGCTGCCGCAGCGCATGCAGCAGATCATCGCCGAGCTGCGCGATTTTCTCGCCTCGCTTGTCGCCGAAGAGAGCGCAGAACCGCTCGACGGCAGTGACGACATGTCGGGGGTGGCCCTGGCCGCGGCGGCTGCTGGCGGCATGCTGCGCAAGGCTCCTTCGCGGCCAGACGTTTTGCCGGTCTTCCGCGGTCTTGCCAAGCTGGCCGAGGCGATCGTGCCGCGTCTCGACGCTCTGTCGAAACGGGTCGAGGAAATCGCCCGAACGCCGCTGCCGCCGCAGACCGTCGCGCGCAACTTCGCCGGTATCGGGAAGCGCGAGGACGGCGGCGGCCCGATCACCTCGACCGACGATATCGTCGCCGCCCTCGCGCGCATGAACGACGAGGAGCGTACCCTGACCCTGATCAAGGCGGCGCATGCGAATCCACGCACTCCCTTTTAACCGCCCGGCGGGCTTCGCGACGCGATAGCTCGTCCAGCCTTTCTCCCGCAACCCCGGCCCGGCTCCCTCCCTGACCCTCCCCCGCAAGCGGGGGGAGGGCGGGCTGGGAATGCCGGGTTTTTTGATGCCCGAGCGGAAGGACACGACACGATGAACCCAACCTACGACACGCTCGATCTGGTCAAGGGCGCGCTGCGCACACCCGACGACCAGATCATCAAATCGATCTCCACCGGCAGCGGCCTCGTCGCCTACGACCTGCAGGCGCCGGCCAAAAACCTCTATCCGTTCGTGACCCCGATCCGCAACGCCATGCCGCGGATCGGCGGCGGCACCGGCACGGCGACCAACTGGCGCCAGGTCACCGCCCTCGTCGGCTCCGGCTTCGACGCGATGGGCTGGGTCCCGGAGGGGCAGCGCTCGGGCCAGATGTCCTATGCGACCGCCTCCAAATCGGCGGGCTATGTGACGATCGGCGAGGAGGATGCCGCAACCTACGAGGCGATCAGCGCCGGCCGCTACTTCGAAGACATCCAGGCGCGCATGAGCTTCCGCCTGTTGCAGAAGCTGATGCTGAAGGAGGAGATGGCGATCCTCGGGGGCAACGCCTCGCTGCAATTGGGCACGCCGGCGACGCCGGTGCTGTCGGCCTCGGGGTCCGGCGCCACATTGCCGGCCGCGACCTATTCGGTGATCGTCGTCGCGCTGACGCTGGAGGGCTACCAGAATTCGAGCTTCGCCACCGGCGTCGCCACGACCAAGACGATCACCGGCGCCGACGGCAAGACCTTTGTGCTGTCGGGCGGCTCGTCCAACAAGAGCGCCAACGCCACCCAGGCGGTGACGTTGGGCCAGACCTTGTTCGCCAGCGTCACTGCGCTGCAGGGTGCGGCCGCCTATGCCTGGTATGTCGGCACCGCCGGCGCGGAGACCTTGCAGGCGATCACCACGATCAACTCGGCTGCCTTCTCGGCGCCACTGACCGGCGGACAGCAGGCGGTGTCGGCGATTACCGCCGACAATTCGGCCAACGCCAGCTATGCCTATGACGGGCTTCTCACCACCGCGCTCAAGGCCGGCTCCAACGCCTATGTCAGCATATTGCCGACCGGCACCGCGGGCACCGGCACCCCGCTGACCGCATCGGGCCGCGGCTCGGTGGTCGAGATCGACGCGATGTTCCAGCAGATGTGGAACCTCTATCAGCTATCGCCGACCGTGCTCTACGTCAACGTCCAGGAATTGAAGAACATCACCAACAAGGTGCTGTCGAACGCTTCCGGCCCGCTGCTGCGCTACGAGGTCAGCGGGGACGGCAACGCCTATGACCTCGCCGCGGCAGGCGCGGTGTCGTTCTACTTCAACCCGTTCACGTTGAACGGCGGCCTCAAGATCCCGGTGCGCATCCATCCGCGCGTGCCGCCGGGCACGATCATCGGCTGGGCCGAGAATTTGCCGGTGCAGTACCAGTCGAACGAGGTGCCCAACGTCGCCGAAGTGAAGACCCGGCAGGACTACTACCAGATCGACTGGCCGGTGGTGACCCGGCAGCGTCAGGTCGGCGTCTATGCCGAAGAGGTGCTGGCGGTTTACGCCCCGTTCGCGATGGGGGTCATCACCAATATCGGCAACGGCTGAGCGCGGGCGGCGGCGATGGCGTTCGGCGATCTGACGACGCTCGATGATGTCAAGGCCTGGCTCAAAACCGGCCAGAACGCGTTTCCCGACACCGACGATGCGCTGCTGACGCGGCTGATCGGCGCGGCGAGCCAATTCATCCAGAGCTGGCTCGGCCGCCAGATCGCGCCCGGCGACTGGCAGGAGGTCCGCGACGGCGGCGGCGGGATCCGGCTCGCCTTCGCCAATTCTCCGGTCACCGCGGTGCTGTCGCTGTCGATCGACGGCATCGCGATCCCGCCGGCGCCGAGCGATGGAGGCTTCGGCCCGGGCTATGTGTTCACTCCGAGCGAGCTTGCGCTGCGCGGCTACGTGTTCACCCGGCGGGCGCAGAATGTGATCGTCACCTACTCCGCCGGCTATGCCGCGACGCCGCCCGACATCGCCCAGGCCTGCATCGAGCTGGTCTGCCAGCGCTACCGTGAGCGCACCCGCATCGGCGAGGTCTCGCGCGCCCTCGGCGGCAGCGAGACCGTCACCTACACCCAGAAGGACATGAGCGACGACGTGAAGCTGCTATTGTCGCAATACCGTGCGGTGGCGCCGGCTTCGGGTGTCGCGCGGCGTCTCGCCGCGACCGCCACCGATCCGGCACTGGTGGCGGCGGCATTATGATCGCGCGCGAGCCGATCTACGCCGCGCTGTTTGCGCTGGTTGCCGGCGCGGCCGAATTCGTCGTCGTCTCGCGCCGGCCGCGCCACTGGAGCGATGTCACGCCGGCGGAGCAGCCGGCATTGTTCATGCGCCAGAAGGCCGAAGCCGCGAGCGTGCCGACGCTCGGCGCGCCGACGGTCTGGAAGCTCGGCATCGAGCTGTATCTGTATGCGCACGCCAGCGACCCTTACATGGCGCCGGCGACGATTCTCAACCCGCTGATCGACGCCGTCGAAGCGGCGCTGGCGCCGTCGGCGGCGACCGGGCTGCAGGATCTCGGCCTGCCGGCGATGGTTCAGCACGCCTACATCGCCGGCAAAATCGACACCGACGAAGGGGTGTTGCGCGACCAGGCGGTCGCGATCATCCCGGTCGAAATCCTTTGCCTCTAGCCAGTCCAGGGAGTGATCTGACATGCAGCTCGCATTCGGCGCCGGGGCGCTGTGGGGCAACCGCACCGACGTGACCGGGTCCGGTATTGGCCCCGACCAGTTCGGCATCTTGCAGGATGTACAAATCGATTGGGATTGGACGACCCGGGAGTTGTGGGGTCAGTTCCAGTTCCCGCTCGACATCGCGCGCGGCCAGGGCAAGATCACCGGCAAGGCCAAATTCGCCCGCATCTTTGGTGCGATCTACGGCGACTTGTTCTTCGGCCAGACGCCAGCCATCGGCCAGCTGACGGTTTCCGAGAACGAGGCGGCGACGGTGCCGGCGACCAGTCCCTATACGGTGACCGTGGGCAACGCCGCGAACTTTGTCGACGATCTCGGCGTCTTTTACGCGGCCGGCAGCAATGCCGGCAACCGCTTCACCCGAGTGACGACGCCATCGGCCGCAGGCCAGTATTCGGTTAACCTCGCGACCGGCATCTACACCTTCGCCGCAGCCGATGCCGCTGCGTCGCTGCTGATCAGCTATCTCTACAATAACAGCGCCGGCAGGAAGCTGGCCTTGACCAACCAGCTGATGGGCACGACCCCGACCTTCAAGGCGACATTCTACACCAGCAAGACAACGCAGGGCGTGCCGGCCGGGCTGGCCCTGGTGCTGAACGCCTGTACCGCGACGAAACTGTCGCTGCCGACCAAGATCGACGATTACGAGGTCCAGGAATTCGACTTCAGCGCCTTTGCCGACGCGACCGGCACAATCGGCACGCTGTCGGTCAACGAGTAGGCGCGATGAGCGAAACCGTCAGCCTGGGCGGCCGGCAGTTCGCCATCCGCCCGTTGAAGCTTGGCCAATTGCGCCACCTGCTCGACGCGCTCGACGACATGGCCGGCAAATCGGGCGGCGCGCTGATCGAGGCGGCCGCCAAGGTGGTCGCCGCCGGGCTCGGCGCGGCCGACCCGCAGTTCGACGTCGCGGCGGTACTCGATCTCGAGGCGACCGTTTACGAGCTGAACGCCGCGGTCGCTGCGATCCTGCACATCGCCGGGCTGAAGCCGACGGATGATGCCAAGGGGGAAATGCCGCCGGTGGCGAGTCCGGGAGCAATCTCGGCGTAGGCGTCCGAGACCAGCTCGGCGCCATCTACGGCGCCCTCGCCTCCGGCTGCGGCTATGCCTACCGGGACATTGACGCCCTGACCATCGCCGAAGCCGGCGAAATCTTCGGCTACTGGGAGAAGAACCCGCCG
>DATLTH010000512.1:0-3387 GCA_035533695.1 Allostellaceae bacterium
GTGATCTTGCGGCGCGACACCGCCAGCCCCTCGGGGTCCATCATGATCTTCAGCGCGGCGGCGACATTGTCGTAATTGTAGAGCGGCTCGCCCATCCCCATCAGCACGATGTTGGTGAGCTGCCGCCCCTCCGCGGGCGACGGCCATTCGCCGAGCGCGTCGCGCGCCACCATGATCTGGCCGACGATCTCGGCGGCGTCGAGGTTGCGCACGAGGCGCTGCGTGCCGGTGTGGCAGAAGGTGCAGTTGAGGGTGCAGCCGACTTGCGACGACACGCACAGCGTGCCGCGGTCGACTTCCGGGATGTGGACGGTCTCCGCCTCCTGCCCGTCGGCGAAGCGCAACAGCCACTTCCTGGTGCCGTCGGCCGAGACCAATGCCCGCGCGACCGCCGGCCGGCATAGCTCGTAGTCGCAAGCCAGCCGTTCGCGGAGGCCTTTTGCCAGCGTCGTCATCGCCGCAAAGTCGGTGGCGCCGCGGTGGTAGATCCAATGCCACAGCTGGCGCGCGCGAAACGGCTCGGCGCCGATCGCCGCCATTTCCTGGGCAAGCGCCGCGCGCCCCATTCCAACCAGATTGGGCCCGGCAAGGTTGCGGCGCGATTCGGCGGGCGGATCGGGTGCGGACATCACGGATATATAAGGCGCCGCGGGCGTTCGGCGAAATCGTCAGTGCGGCGCGCGGTGTCGCGGAGGATGCCGGTGCTTCGCTGCGCGCGCCGGCGGCGGCGAGGCGCTCTCCTCGCGCTTGACGCCGCACGCCTTGTCGATTGCCGCCAGCGCCTTCGGAAACCCGGCGAGCGAATAGATGTCGGTGGTCGCCGGGCCCTTCTGCGGCGTGCCTTTGGCGACCACCTGTCCCGACTTGGCCAGCGTCGTCACGATGGTCCTGTCGAGGTCCGAGGTCCGCGCCCAGGCGCTGTCGTCCTTGGTGAACAATTCGAACTTGTGACGGCCGACCTCGAGCACCACGTCGCTGCCTTCCTTGATCGGATAGCCTTCGACAAAGCTCACGACATTGGCGATGTTTTCCGCCGGGCGGTGGGTCACCATCGCCATCGGCTCCTGGCGGGCAAGCCCGGCCGGCTCACTCTTTTTCGGGACGCCGACGACGTAGCAGATGCGGCCGACCTTGTCGGCCGATTCGTAGGCCGTCCACGAATCGAACGTGCCGAGCGACTGTGCTCCCGGCGTTGCTTCCCGGTGGGGCGGCGGGGGCGCGTGCTTCTTCGCCCGGGCCGCCGATGCGACAGAACCCGCGGATGCCATCGCCAGCGCCGCCACCGCGAGCGTTAGGGCAGCGACGAGAAAAGGGCCAACCTTGATCATCGCGTCAACATAATCGCCGTCGCCGCGGAATGCTACCCGACCCCACCTGCCGAAGCGCAGATCTGGCACCGCGCTAGGCTCTCCCCACGCGCCGCAAAACCGGGCAAGATGACCGGGCATGGACGAGATCGCGATCCGCGCCGCACGACCTGGCGATGCCCGCCGCATCGCGCGGCTCGATGTCGAGACCTGGCGGGCGACGTACGCGGGCATCCTGGCGACCGGCTTTCTGGTCGGGCTGTCGGCGCCGCGGCGCGAGGTCGGCTGGGCGACGGTCATCGAGCGCGAGCCGCGCGACGTGCGGGTTGCGGTCGACAATGACGGCGACATAATCGGCTTCGGCAGCTGCGGCCGCTGCCGCGCCGGCGCCGAATTTGCCGGCGAAGTGTTCACCCTGTACGTCGCGCCGGACTGGCAGAACCAGGGGATCGGCCGGCGGCTGCTGATTGCGCTGTTCGATCGGCTGGTCGCCCAGGGATGCGGCTCGGCGATCATCTGGGTGTTGCGCGAGAATCCGGGACGCTTTTTCTACCAGCGTCTCGGCGGGCGCGAGGTGCGGCAGAAGATTTTCGCGGTCGGCGGCAAGCGAATCGCCGCTTCCGGCTATGCCTGGCACGACCTGCCGCGCTATCTCGAAACCGCGGCGCGCGCCGACGGCGCCCCGGAGACGTAAGCTCGCTATTGCGCGCGCGCCGGCAATACGAAGGGCTTGCCGGCAGGCACATTGCTGCCTTCCTGCCAGCGCCCGGCTTTCTTCAGCGCTTCGACGACCTCCGGCGGCATGTATTTCTCGTCGTGCTTGGCGAGGACAGTGGTCGCGGCGAAGACGCCGTCCGGGCGCAGCCGGCCTTCGGCGACCACACCCTGACCCTCGCGAAACAGATCCGGCAGGATGCCCGTGTAAGTGACGGCGATATTGGTTTTGCCGTCGGTGACGCGGAACGCGACGCTTTGCCCGTCACCCGTGCGCTGCAGGCTGTGCTCCTCGACCAGCCCGCCGATGCGGATGCGGCGGCCGGGACCGATCCCTTTTGCGGCGAGATCGCTCGGGCTGTAGAAAAACACCAGATTGCTGCTGAACGCGGCGAGCACCATCGCGGTCGCGGCGCCGAGCAGGCCGAGCCCCACCACCAGCGCCAACAGGCGGCGCCGCTTGCGGCTCATTCGCGCCTGCCGGCCGGCGGCGTGGTCAGGCGCGCCAGTTCCGCGCCGCTCTGCCGGTGCCGCCGCCAGCAAAAGAACGCGAGCCCGCCCAACACCGCGGCCATCATCCCGTAGGCCGACCACACATAGAAGGCGTAGCCGCCCATCGCGAGCCAGTGCCGGATCGCGCCCATCGCCATCACCGCCACGCCGGGCGGGCATCCGGCAGCGACGGCGCGCGGCCCGTTCCCGGCATGGCCGGCCGAGCGTAGAGGCGCAAGGCTCGCGCCTTCCGCTCGTTGAGGGCGGTGCGCATGCGCAGCAGCAAGAGCCAGGCAAACAGCAGCATGAACGCCACCGCCATGACCAGGAGCGGCAGCAGCATCGACATGGCGATGGTCGGTCCGCCCCAGCGCATGACGCTGGCCGGCTGGTGCAACGTGTTCCACCAATCGACCGAGAATTTGATGATCGGCAGGTTGACGACCCCGACCAGGGCCAAGAGCGAGCCGGCGCGCGCACCGCGGCTCTGGTCGTCGAACGCGTTCACCAGCGCGATGTAGCCGAGGTAGAGGAAGAACAGCACCAAGACCGAGGTCAGCCGCGCATCCCACACCCACCACGCGCCCCACATCGGCCGGCCCCACAAGGACCCCGTCGCCAGGCACACCGCGGTGAAGGCGGCGCCGATCGGCGCCGCCGCCTGGGCGGCGATCTCGGCCAGCGGATGGCGCGCCACCAGCGCCGTGCCGCTGGCGACCGCCATGAACAAGTAGACCCACAAGGCCAGCCACGCCGCCGGCACATGGATGAACATGATACGGACGCTCTCGCCCTGCTGGTAATCGGGCGGGGCAAACACCAATGCCCAGACAAGGCCGATCGCCAGCACGGCGGCGCTCGCCCCGCCGAGCCA
>DATLTH010000513.1:0-2266 GCA_035533695.1 Allostellaceae bacterium
GGTACGGCATGCGACATCGCCGAAAAGACGACATCCGGCTTATCCGCCCGAAGACACGACTTGCAGCGACAACCGCCGGTTCGGAGCGTGAATCCCCATATCGCCGCGATCAGCCCGGCACGACAGTGAGCGCGACAACAACCACGGTTATCACGCGACGGCAGGCGGATAGGGTGCAGGGCGGGCCAGCTGTCGCGATGAGTGGCGAGGTGTGCCGAACATGATCGGGCACCCGCGGCCGGTTGCGCGCCCTGGTCGCCTCGAACTCGGCCGATAGAGGCGTGACGCCGAGCCCCGGTCCGCGCGACCGGCAACGGCGTCGTCTGAAACGCGCGCCGCGGCGGGTGCCGACGACGCGACGGGAAAACGACAGTGCCGACAGGCCCAATCGCTGAATGTGCGGACGCGAGCGCCGCCGGGCGGCGCTTGGCCGCCCGTGCGGAGCGGAATGCGCGACGGAAACGGCGCTTACGCGCCGCCCGGTTTCGCTGGAGCGGGATCGGTGAAGCGCCACACCGGGATGCCGAGTTTCTTCGCTTTGTCGGCGAGGTTGGCGGAGATGCCGGAGCCGGGGAAGGCGACGATCCCGGCCGGCAGGGCTTCGAGCATCCGGTCGTTGCGCTTGAACGGCGCGGCGTTGCGGTGCCGGGTCCAGTCGGGCTTGAAGACAACCTGCGGAACCTTGCGATTGTCGGCCCAGCAGGCGGCGATGCGCTCGGCACCGCGCGGGCTACCGCCATGCAGGAGGACCATGTCCGGGTGCTTGGCGCGGATCTTGTCGAGCGCCTCCCAGATGCGGGTGTGGTCGTTGCAGTCGGTGCCGCCGGTGAAGCCGATGCGGGTGCCGGCGGGTGCCAGCACTTCGGTGTCGGCGCGGCGTCGGGCGGCAAGGAAGTCGCGGCTGTCGATCATCGACGCGGTCAGGGTGCGGTGGTTGATCATCGAGCCGGCGCGCGGGCGCCAGATCGAACCGGTCGCGACCTCGAACAGCTCGGCGGCGTAGTCGCGGAAGAACTCGAAGGCGTTGCGCCGTTCGATGAGGCTCACGCCCTGGCTGATCAGGCGCTCGAGCTCGACCGACTTGACCTCCGAGCCATTTTGCTCGGTCTGGCTCCGGCGCTGCGCCTGCTCGTTGGTTTCAAGCTCGCGCTCGACGCGGTCGATCTTGCGGTGGAACAGGTTGACGAACGACCACAAGAGGTCGGCCAGATCGTCCTCGAGCCTTGTGTCGGCGAGCATCAGGCTGAGAGCCTCGCTGATGGCGCCGAGATGGCCTTGGACGGCATCGGCCTCGGGCAGCGGCCGGGGATCGGGCTCGTCCTGGCCCGGGCGGTGACCGAAGAGCGCGAGCTCGTCGAGGAGATGCGCGGTCGGCGAAGCGGCGTGGTGTTCGGTGGCGGGATCGGTGGCGGGGGAGGGGAGGGGGCTGTCATTGTGCAACATGGCGGGGACCTTTCTGCCGGAGGGGTGGCCGCGCCCATCGCGGCCTTCACGGCGATCCCTTGGCCGGGGGCGGAGCCGGGGTGCACCCCGGGCCAGATCCCCGCGACACCTCTTGTCGTGGGGCGGCCAGGGCCGGAGCAACGCGGAGGATGGCGGGGCGCCGAGCATTTTGTTTCGCGATGCAAAGCCGGCCCTTCTCTTGGGCCGGCGGCGGAAAATGGTCGGCGCCCGCCATTGCGCCCCGGCTCCGCCCCCGGCAGATCGCCCGCTGTGAAGGCCGCACGCGCGGCCCTTTCCCGGCCGAGGTACCCGGCAGCCACACGGCAGCCCTTCTTCCTTCCGGCCTGACACCGGGCGAAAACAGGGCGTTCAGGCAGAGCGGGAAAGTTCAGCGGGCAGAAACTGCGCCAGGTCGGAGGGGACGAGCTGGGAGACGAGGTGCGCGAGCATAGCCACAGGGCCGAGACGGCAGAGGTCGAGGTTGAAGTCGGCATGGACGGGCACGAGATCGCGGATTTCGATGCCGGCCGCGGCACCCCGTTCGTGCAGCCGGTTCGCCGCGTTGATGCCGGCCGCGTCATTGTCGCGAGCGACATAGAGACGGCGCCATGCCGGAGCGAATTCGAGGGCGGCGAGATGGTTGGCCGAGAGCCCGGCGATCACCGGCAAGCGGGGCATCACGGATTTGAGCGCCAGCATGGTTTCGAGGCCTTCGCCGGCGGCGAGGGTGTCGGTCGCGGTGCCGAGACGCACGCCGTTGCCGAGAAGATGGCCAAGCGCCCGGCGCGGATCGGCGAGCGGCGCCTTCCGCGGATGCTGCGGA
>DATLTH010000514.1:0-3331 GCA_035533695.1 Allostellaceae bacterium
CCCCTCGCAGATCAGCGCCTTCATCCTGCAGAAGATGAAGGAGACCGCCGAAGCCTATCTCGGCGAGACGGTGACCCAGGCGGTCATCACCGTGCCGGCCTATTTCAACGATAGTCAGCGCCAGGCAACCAAGGATGCCGGGCGCATCGCCGGGCTCGAAGTCTTGCGCATCATCAACGAGCCGACCGCGGCGGCGCTTGCCTACGGCATGGAAAAGAAGGGCACCGGCACGATCGCGGTCTATGATTTGGGCGGCGGCACCTTCGACATCTCGGTCCTGGAGATCGGCGACGGCATCTTCGAGGTCAAATCGACCAACGGCGACACCTTCCTTGGCGGCGAGGACTTCGACAAGAAGATCATCGACTATCTCGCCGACGAGTTCAAAAAGGAGCAGGGCATCGACCTGCGCACCGACCGGCTCGCGTTGCAGCGCCTGAAGGAGGCCGCCGAAAAGGCCAAGATCGAATTGTCTTCGTCGGTGCAGACCGACGTCAACCTGCCGTTCATCACCGCCGACCAGCACGGGCCGAAGCACCTCAACATCAAGCTGTCGCGCGCCAAGCTCGAGCAATTGGTCGACGATCTGATCCAGAAGACGATCGAGCCGTGCCGCAACGCGATGAAGGATGCCGGGCTGAAGGCCTCCGAGATCAACGAGGTGATCCTCGTTGGCGGCATGACCCGGATGCCCAAGGTCATCGAGACCGTCAAGCAGATCTTCGGCCGGGAGCCCAACCGCGGCGTCAACCCCGACGAGGTGGTGGCGATCGGCGCGGCGATCCAGGCCGGCGTATTGCAGGGCGAAGTCAAGGACGTGCTGCTCCTGGACGTGACGCCATTGTCGCTCGGCATCGAGACCCTGGGCGGCGTCTTCACCCGGCTTATTGACCGCAACACGACGATCCCGACCAAGAAATCGCAAACCTTCTCGACCGCCGAGGACAACCAGACCGCGGTCACCATCCGGGTGTTTCAGGGCGAGCGCGAGATGGCGGCCGACAACAAATTGCTGGGCCAGTTCGACCTGGTCGGCATCCCGACGGCGCCGCGCGGTCTGCCGCAGATCGAGGTCACCTTCGACATCGACGCCAACGGCATCGTCAACGTCTCGGCGCGCGACAAGGCGACCGGCAAGGAGCAGCAGATTCGCATCCAGGCCTCGGGCGGGCTGTCCGAAGGCGACATCGACAAGATGGTCAAGGATGCCGAAGTCCACGCTGCCGAAGACAAAAAGCGCCGCGAGCTGGTCGAGGCGAAGAACCATGCCGACGGCCTCATTCACACCACCGAGCGCAGCCTGACCGAGGCCGGCGACAAGGTCCCGGCCGGCGACCGCGACGCCGTGCAGAGCGCCATCCAGGCCCTGAAGGACGTACTGGGCGGCGACGACTCCGAGCAGATCAAGGCCAAGACCGAGGCTCTGGGGCAGGTCGCGATGAAGCTCGGCGAGGCGATGTATAAGGCGCAGCAGGGCGCCGGCGACGCCGGCGACGGCGGAACCGGACCCGCTGGGGGTCAGGGCGCCGCGCCGGGCGACGACAAGGTCGTTGACGCCGATTTCGAGGAAGTCGACGATCAAAAGAAGCGCGGCTCGGCATAATCGCTGCCGCCTGTCAGGCAATCGCCGCTCCGGGCTTCATCCCGGGGCGGCATCCCGCAACCGACCGATGAGCCGGGCGTCGATCGACAATGGCGAAGCAAGATTTTTACGCCGTTCTTGGCGTGTCGAAATCGGCCGATGCCGATGAGATGAAGCGGGCCTACCGCAAACTCGCGATGCAATGCCACCCGGACCGCAACCCGGGCGACAAATCGGCCGAACAGAAGTTCAAGGACATCAACGAGGCCTACGACGTCCTGAAGGACGACCAGAAGCGCGCGGCCTACGACCGTTTCGGCCACGCCGCGTTCGAGAACGGCAGCCGCGGCCCGGGCGCCGCGGATTTCGGCTTTGGCGGCGGGTTCTCGGGCGGCTTTGCCGACATCTTCGAGGAGATGTTCGGGGCGATGGGGGGCGGACGCCGCGCCCAGGCGGGGCCCGGCCGCGGCAGCGACCTGCGCTACAACATCGAGGTGTCGCTCGAGGACGCCTTCAAGGGCAAGCAGACGACGGTCCGCGTCGCCACCTTCGCCCATTGCGACACCTGCAAGGGCAACGGCGCCGAGGCGGGCTCGCGCCCGACCACGTGCCGGACCTGCCAGGGGCACGGCAGGGTGCGGGCGCAGCAGGGCATTTTCACGGTCGAGCGCCCCTGCTCGACCTGCCAGGGCTCCGGCCAGACCATCGAAAAACCGTGCAAAGCGTGCGGCGGGCAGGGAAGGGTGCGGCGCGAAAAGACGCTATCGGTCAACATCCCGCCCGGGGTCGAAGACGGCACCCGCATCCGCCTTGCCGGCGAAGGCGAAGTCGGCCCGCACGGCGCCGCGCCGGGCGATCTTTACATCTTCGTCAGCATCGCCCAGCACGCGCTCTTCCAGCGCGACGGCGCGAACATCTTTTGCCGGGTGCCGATGCCGTTCACCACCGCGGCGCTTGGCGGCACGATCGAGGTGCCGACGGTGGAGGGCAGCCGGACCCGGGTCACGGTGCCCGCCGGCACCCAGTCCGGACACCAGTTCCGCCTGCGCGCCAAGGGCATGACGGTGCTGCGCTCGCCGTTGCGCGGCGACATGTACATCCACGCGATCGTCGAAACCCCGGTCAACCTGACGAAGCGCCAGCAAGAGCTGCTGCGCGAGTTCGAAACGGAAGGCGAGAAGCACAAGACCAACCCCGAAAGCGAAGGGTTTTTTGCCCGGGTGAAGGAATTTTTCGGGGATCTGCGCGAGTAGGTGCCGGGCGCGCCAGCGCTCAGCATTTGGCGTAGTAGCAGGTCAGGAAGCCGGTTTGCACCGGCCCGGTCAGGTTCGACAATACCTGGAAGAAGTGCAGGACCGGCTGGCTCTTGGCGTCGGCGACAAAGATGACGTCCTTGTCGTGCACCGCGAAGCGGCGCGCCAGCAAAAAAGACCCCGCGTCGTGCAGGTCGAGACGGTAGACGACCGGCGAGAGGCCGCTCGGTGCGCCGTTCGCGATCGGCTGTCCGAGCGCGCGCACCAGGCTGTCGGGCTCGTAGCGAAACAGGAACACGGCGCGCGGGTCGGCGCGGTTGTCGTCGAGGCCGCCGGCCTTCGCCAATGCCTCGGACAACGACAGCCGGTCGCCGGTAAAGCTGATCGCGGTGTTCCGCCCGGTGGCGCCGAAGACGCTGAAGGTTTGCGGCCGCCGCACCAGCGTCAAGACGTCACCCGGCTCGGCAAAGATGTCCTGGGCGGGGTCAGCCACCAG
>DATLTH010000515.1:0-6012 GCA_035533695.1 Allostellaceae bacterium
ACGATCTGATCGAGTTCTTCAAGCGTGCAGAGGCCCAGCCCGACCGGATGGCGCGGCTTGATGTTGGTGCTGTTCCAGTGGGTGCGGTCGCGCACCGCGGCGATCGTCGGCTTGGTCGTGCCGATCAGTTTCGAGATCTGCGCGTCGGACAGTTCGGGGTGGTTGCGCAACAGGTAGGCGATCGCGTCGGGCTTGTCCTGGCGCTTGGCGATCGGCGTGTAGCGCGGGCCCCTGTGCCGCACGAATTGCCGCGGCACCGCCTGCGGCGACAATTTGAGCCGCGCCGCCGGGTCGGCCTGGCAGCGCGCGAGCTCCTCGGCGGTGGTCTGGCCGTTGGCGACGGGATCCAGCCCCTGCATCTGGATCGCCACCTCGCCGTCGGCGATCGCCTGCACCTCGAGCGGGTGCAGACCGCAGAATTCGGCGATCTGCTCGAAGGTCAGCGCGGTGTTCTCGACCAGCCAGACGGCGGTCGCTTTCGGCATCAACGGAGCGGCCATGGCAGATTTCCCGATATGACGAGCGCGCACACGCGCGTTTGCCGTTGATATAATGGGCGCAACCGGCCGGGGGAAGACAGCAGCGGGAAAGAGTGATGGCAATCAGCGAGGAAGACGATCTCAATCCGCGGCATCAGCCGAAGAAACTCAAGGATCTGACGCTCTTGGGCATCGCCGAGCTCGAGGAATATATCGCCGAACTCGAAAGCGAGGCCGCCCGCGCCCGGGCCGAAATCGCCGCCAAAGAGAAGCAGCGCAGCGGCGCCGAGGCGCTGTTCAAGCGCTGATGCCGCTGCATGCCTCAGCGGTCGGCGACCGGCGGCAGGCCTTCCTCCTTGCGGATGTCGTTGATGATCTGCAGGACCCGCTCGCGGTAGGGGCGGTATTGCACGCCGAATTCCTGCACCAGCCGGCTGTTGTCGATCAGGTAGTTGCCCGACAGTTCCTTGCCGCCCGTTTCCTTGTCGAAGGTGATCTGCGCCTCGGGCAGGAATTCGCGCACCAGGTCGGCCACCTCGCCCATGCTGATCGTGTGGCCGCCGGTGTTGTAGACCGCGTATTCCGGCTTGTCCTTCATGATGACGCGGGCAAAGATTTCGGCGATCTCGTCGACGTGGACCGGGCAGCGCATCGCATCTTTGTAGGGGAACTTGACCGGCTTGCCGCGCGCCGGGGTCGTGATGCAGTAGACGTGGTCGACCGAGCCGACGATCTTGTCGGGACCGGTGACGTTGGCCGGGCGGATCGTCGTGATCTCCATGCCGTGCTTGTCGCGGTAATCCTGCGCCTGCCACTCGTTGAAGATCTTGTGCATCGCGTATTGCACATGGCCGTGGCGGACATCGTCCTCGTTGACGATCCGGTCGCCAAAGAATTTCTGCTCGCCCGAGACCGCCAGCGAACTGGCATAGGCGACCCGGTTGACGCCGGCGAGGCGCGCCGCCTCGAAGCAATTGTCCATGCCGAGCACATTGAGCTTGAAGGCGACGCGCGGCGGCAGGTCGCTGCCGATGTAATACGCGAGGTTGATCACCCGGCTCGGCTTCACCGCGGTCATCACCGCCATGATGTCGTCGAACTGGCTGACATCGCCGCGGACCACCCGCACCTGCTTGCCGAATTCCGCGTAATCGGCGGTCTGCGGGTTGATGTCCATGCAGGCGATCTCCTCGCCGCGCTTGGCCAAAAGCGGGATCAGGCGCCGGCCGATGAAACCGGTGCCGCCGATGATCAGAATGGACATATGCGCTTCTCCCCTTCCGGAAGGATTTCGGATCGGGAGGGTAGAGCAGTATCGGGTCAAATAGAATTGTCATTCCCTCGCAAGCGGGAATCCAGCGGCAACCGCTCGGTCGCTTGCCCTGGACCCCCGCTTGCGCGGGGGCGACGGGGGCTTTTTTAGGTTTGACGCTCCAATGCGACGCGGTCCCATGCGCCGAGATCCGCCGCCGCGGCGTAGGTCTGCTGCAGAAAATCGAGCAGTGTCTCGCGCGGCGACGGGGCTTGGCGAACCGCGTCATAGGGCAGGATGAATTCGCCGATTTCCCTGCTGAAATAGGCCCCATCGGTGGCGATCGCCGCGTCGGCGAACCCGGAAGGAAGCGGGTAGGCGTAGCAGTAAAAGGCGGCCTGCCCGAAGCCGCCATTGCCCGGCCAGAAGCCGCAGCTGCTGACCTCGTGCGAGTAGGCTTCGCGGTTGACGGAGTCGGGGATGAGCGGGTTGCCCGGCGGTGGCGGGGCCGCCCGCCCGGAGAACCGGGTGACCGCGAGATCGAAGCTGCCCCAGAAAAAATGCACCGGGCTCGCCTTGCCGAGAAAGCCGGCGCGGAACGCCGCGAAGACCTGATCGACCCGCAGCAGGACCTGCCAGAACCGCGCGACTTGCTCGCGGTCGTAGGCGGCGTGGATATGGTCTTCGTCGAAGCGGATCGGGTCGGCGATCTCGGCCGGCATCGTCCAGATGCGCGTCTCGAGGCCGAGGGTCCGCAGCCGGCCCATCAGTTCGGCATAAAACGCCGCCACCGACAGCGTTCCCAGCGCAAACCCGTCGCTTCTGCCGTCGCTCGCAGCGATGCGCAGCCGGTGGTCGACGAAATCGAAGTCGATCTGGAAAATCCGCCCGCCATCAGGCATCGGCGAGGTGGTGAGCCCGCGCGCGGTCAGGTAGAGCGGCACCTGCCACCAGTGGTTTGCCCGCGGCGCCCGCGCCAATCGAACCTTGCCGACGATCTGCGTCCACAGATGCAATGTGGCGCAGCTGTCCCGCCAGTCCGGGTAAACGAGCGGCGGCCAGGCGTCCTGTTGCGACATCACCGACCCCTTCGATCATCCCGCTTGCACTCCCCGCTCGCACACAATGGTTGACGCACGCGGGCACTGCCCGATGATGGGCGGCGATGCAGCTCTCGGCAACCCTGCCCGCCCGGTTTCGCCAGACAGCCCGCCGCGTCGGCCGCGCCGTCATCGACGCCGTCCTGCCGCCGCGTTGCCTGGCTTGCGGAGAAACCGTCGACGAGGCCGATGCGTTGTGCGGCCCGTGCTGGACGGCGATGAGTTTTTTCGCGCCGCCGTGGTGTGCGGTGTGCGGCCTGCCGTTCCCGCATCCGATCGGCGAGGGGGCGGTGTGTGCGGATTGCGCGCGCGGCAGGGCGCACTGGAACCGGGCCCGCGCCGTGATGCGCTACGACCGGCACAGCCGCCCGCTCGTGCTGGGATTGAAACACGACGGTACGCATCTGGCGCATGCCTTCGGCACATGGATGCGCCGCGCCGGGGCTGAACTGCTCGATGGCGCGGACTTCGTCGTGCCGGTGCCGTTGCATTGGACCCGGCTGTTCGCGCGGCGCTACAACCAGGCGGGGTTGCTCGCGCATGCGATCCATGCTGCGGGCGGTCCGCCGGTCGCGCCGGATTGGCTGGTTCGCCAACGCCGCACGCCGTCGCAAGGCCGGCTCGGACCGACGGCGCGGGCGCGCAATGTGCGCGGCGCGTTCGCCTTGCGGCCGGGATGCGACGTCGCCGGAAAGCGGCTCATCCTGGTCGACGATGTGCTGACGACCGGGGCGACGGTCGAGGAATGCGCCCGCGTCTTGCGCCGCGAGGGGGCCGCCTTTGTCGGGGTGCTGACGCTGGCGCGGGCCTTGCGCGCAGGAGGACGGTAGATGGCACTGCGAGAAGGCTATCACCCGGGCCTGGTCGATCTCGCCACCGGGCAGATCAGCCGCGAGATTTTCGTCAACGACGAGATTTACGCCGAGGAGCAGGAGCGGGTGTTCGCCCGTTCCTGGCTGTTTGTCGGGCACGAAAGCCAGATCCCCAACCCGGGCGATTTCTTCGTCTCGTGCATGGGCGAAGAATCGGTGTTGCTGTGCCGCGACCGTGGCGGTGCGGTGCACGTGTTCCTCAATTCGTGCCGCCATCGCGGCATGAAGGTGTGCCGCTATGACGAAGGGAACACGACCGTCTTCACCTGTCCCTACCACGGCTGGAGCTATGGCACCGACGGGCGTCTGGTCGGCGTCCCCTATTTCCGCGAGGCCTATCATTCGACACTCGACCGCGCGAAATGGGGCCTCGTCGAGGTCGCCCAGCTCTGCGTTTACAAGGGCACGGTGTGGGCGAATTGGGACCCAGCGGCGCCGCCGTTTCTCGACTATCTCGGCGATTTCCGTCCTTACCTCGACCTGTCGCTCGACAGCTGGGACGGCACCGAGGGCGGCAGCGAAGTGTTGGCCGGCGTCCAGAAATGGCTCATTCCGTGCAACTGGAAATTCCCGGCCGAGAATTTTTCGGGCGACAGCTATCACAACATCAGCCACCGCTCGGTCGATCTGGTCGGCATCGGCCCCTCGGGTAGCGGCAGGCGCGACATGCGCGAGCGCCTTGAGGCGCGCCGGCTGCAGATCGCGTTCCCCGAGCGCGGCCACCAGACCGGAATCTACGTCTTGCCGAAGGGCGAACCCGTCCCGCCGGCCTATCAGCACTCGCCCATCGTCGCGGAATACTTCGCGCACTGCGAAGCCGAGCGCCGGCATCATCGCGGCGAATGGGGACGGGTGATCGGCAGCCCGGGCGAAATCTTCCCCAACACGGCATTGCACCCGCGCCAGCCGCGCACGTTTGCGGTGTGGCACCCGCGCGGGCCGCACCAGACCGAAGTCTGGCGCTGGTATCTGGTCGACAAGGCGGCCCCGGCCGAGGTGAAGGCGTTCCTGCGCGACTACTACATCCGCTATTCGGGGCCGGCCGGGCTGACCGAGCAGGACGACATGGAGAACTGGAACTACGCCCATATGGCCAGCCGCGGCACGATCGCCCGGCGGCATCCCTACAGCTACGAGCAGGGGATGGGCCACGAGATCGCGAATTACGAGTGGGACGGGCTACGCCTGCCCGGCTGGGTCATGGATTTGACCGACGCAAAATCGAGCGAACATAACCTGCGCAACCTCTATCGCCGCTGGGATCAGGTCATGGCGGCGGAAAGCTGGGCGGCGCTGGCAAATTGGGCAAAGGCGGCGGAATAGCGGTTGCGTTTGCGCGGTTGCGTTTGCCTGGGCGCGTCGGACGCGCCATATGTGGCCGGCTGACGCGAGCCGATATCCTTGACGCGGAGGGGCGATGGCCGAGGTCGAGATGTATGCCACGATGTGGTGCCCCTATTGCGCGCGGGCCCGTGCCCTCCTGCAGAAGAAGGGCGTCGCCTTCACCGAGATCGACCTCGACGAAGAGCCGGGGCGGCGGCCCGAGATGCTGCGCCGTGCCGGTGGCCGCACCAGCGTGCCGCAGATTTTTATCGACGGCGAGCATATCGGCGGCTCGGACGAACTGGCCGCGCTCGACCGGAAGGGCCTGCTCGACGCCAAGCTCGGGCTCGGCCGATGAGCGCGCCTTTTACCGCTGCCTGCATCCAGCACACCGCCGGCCCCGACCCCGAGCCCAATCTGAAAATGGTCGGCGACCTGGTCCGGCGGGCCTGCGACGCCGGCGCCGAATTCGTCATGACCGCGGAAGCCAGCAACTTCATCGAGAGCGGCAAGCGCCGGCATGACAAGGCGCGGCGTGAAGCCGACGACCCGTTTCTCGCCGGCATGCGCGAATTGGCGCGCGAACGGGGCATCTGGCTGCTGCTGGGGTCGCTGGTCATCGATCCCGCCGGCGAGGCCGGTGCCGATCCTGGCGAAAGCCGCCTCGCCAACCGTTCCTTCCTGGTCGACAGCGAGGGCGGGGTCGTTGCGCGCTACGACAAGATCCACATGTTCGACATCGATCTGCCGAACGGCGAAAGCTACCGCGAGAGCAACGCCTACCGGCCGGGCGGCCAAACCGTCGTCGCCGAGACGCCGTGGGGCCGGCTCGGCATGAGCGTGTGCTACGATGTGCGCTTTCCGCATCTCTACCGCGCATTGGCCCAGGCGGGCGCGGATTTCCTCAGCGTCCCCAGCGTCTTCACTGTGCCGACCGGACGGGCGCACTGGCATGTATTGCTGCGGGCGCGGGCGATCGAGAACGG
>DATLTH010000516.1:0-5691 GCA_035533695.1 Allostellaceae bacterium
CGAAATCGCGGTTGATCTCGTCGAGTTCGAAAACTTCGTCATAGGGCACGTTGGCCTCGGCCAAGAGCACGTTCATGTGCCCGGGCATGCGGCCCGCCACCGGGTGGATCGCGTAAGAGACCTTGACCCCGTCCTTCTTCAGATCGTCGGCCATCTCTCGGAGCGCGTGCTGCGCCTGCGCGACGGCCATGCCGTAGCCCGGCACGATGATCACCGAGCCGGCATTCTTCAGGATGAAGGCGGCATCCTCGGCGCTGCCCGATTTGACCAGCCGGTCGCCCACCCCGGGACCCGTCGCGGCGGCCGCGCTCTCGCCGCCGAAGCCGCCGGCGATCACGTTGATGATCGAGCGGTTCATTCCCTTGCACATGATGTAGCTGAGGATCGCGCCCGACGAGCCGACGAGCGCGCCGGTGATGATCAACAGGCTGTTCGACAAGGTGAAGCCGATGCCGCAGGCCGCCCACCCCGAATAGGAGTTCAGCATCGAAATGACGACCGGCATGTCGGCGCCGCCGATCGGCACGATCAAGAGAAAGCCGAAGGCCAGCGCCAGCAGCACCAGCAGCGCGAAGACGCCGCCCGCCTCGGTCATCACGAACAGGAAAATCAGCAGGATCAATAGGATGCCGAGCCCCGCATTGAGCCAGTGCTGGCCGGGAAACACCAGCGGCCGGCCGGAAACCAAGCCCTGCAACTTGGCGAAAGCGACGACCGAGCCGGTAAAGGTGATCGCGCCGATCGTCAGCCCGATCGCCATTTCGACAAGGCTGGAGCGCTGGATCGCACCGCTGATGCCGATGCCGTAGGCCTCGGGCGCGGCGAACGCGGCGGTGGCGACGCAGACCGCGGCGAGCCCGACGAGGCTGTGAAACGCCGCGACCAGCTGCGGCAGGGCCGTCATCTGGATCTGCCGGGCGATATAGGTGCCGGCGGCGCCGCCGATCACGATGCCGACGGCGATCAGCCAGTAGCTGACGACCTGCGGCGTCGCCAGCGTCGTCAGGATGGCGATCGCCATGCCGGCGATGCCGTAGATGTTGCCGCCGCGCGCCGTATCCGGCGACGACAGGCCGCGCAAGGCCATGATGAAGCAGACCGAGGCGGCCAGATAGAGGAAGGCCGAGAGGTTTTCGCTCATGACAAACCCCGGCGCCCGCTACTTCTTGCGCTGAAACATCTGCAGCATCCGCTGCGTGACGATAAAGCCGCCGAAGATGTTGACCGCCGCCAGCGTCACGGCGACGAAGCCCATGATCCTGGCAAAGCTGATGTCCATCGGCCCGGCGGCGATCAGCGCGCCGACGATGATCACGCTGGAGACCGCGTTGGTCACGCTCATCAGCGGCGAGTGCAAGGCCGGCGTCACCCGCCAGACGACGTAATAGCCGACAAACACCGCGAGCACGAAAACCGTCAGCTCGAACACAAACGGCGAGGCGCCATGCCCGGTCTGCGCGGCATGATGCGCCATGTCGACGGTCAGCGCGTTGAGCTTCTGCGCCAGCGCCGCGGCATTGTTGGCAAGCTCGCTGGCGCGCTGCGCGAGCGATGCGGGATCCGCCATATGTTCTCCGTCAGCCGGTGGCGCCGGGAGGGTTGGCCGGCGCCGCCGCAGAAAGCGGCAACAGCGCCGGGTTGACGACCTCACCGTCGCGGGTCAACAGCGCGGCCTTGACGATCTCGTCGGCGGTGTCGATGTGCAGCCGGGCCTCCTTATCGACGATCAGGGCGAGAAAGGCCAGCAGGTTGCGCGCATAAAGCTGGCTCGCGTCGACCGCGACGCGAGAGGGCATGTTCAGATGGCCGATGATCTTGACCCCGTTTGCCGTCGTGGCGGTCTCGCCCGGCTGGCTGCCCTCGACATTGCCGCCCGCCTCCACCGCAAGGTCGACAATAACCGAGCCGGGCATCATCGCGGCGACCATCGCCGCGGTGAGCAGCACCGGCGCGGGACGGCCGGGGATCAACGCGGTGCAGATCACGATGTCGGTGCGGCGCAACGCTTCGCCGATTTTCTCGCGCTGGCGGCGCGCGAAATCTTCGCCCATCTCGCGGGCGTAGCCGCCCGCGGTCTCGGCCGAGGCCGCCGCCGCCTCATCAACGGTGATGAAGGTCGCGCCGAGGCTCTCGACCTGTTCCTTGGCGGCGGCGCGGACGTCGGTGGCGCTGACGATCGCGCCGAGCCGGCGCGCCGTGGCGATCGCCTGCAATCCGGCGACCCCGGCGCCCATGACCAGTACCCGCGCCGCCCGGATCGTGCCGGCCGCCGTCATCATCATCGGGAACGCCCGGCCGAATTCCTCGGCGGCGTCGATGACCGCCATATACCCGGCAAGGTTAGCCTGCGAGGACAGCACATCCATCGTCTGGGCCCGGGTGATGCGCGGGATCAGCTCCATCGCGAACGCGGCAATCCCAGCCTCGGCATAGGCCCGCACCGCGCCCGGGTTCTGCAACGGCGCCAACAAGCCGACGAGCGCCGCACCGCGCTTGACGAGGCGCAATTCGTCGATGCCGTCCGCTCCGCCGGCCAGCGGCGGCTGCACCTTGAGGACGATGTCGGCATCGGCAAGCGCCGCCGCCGCATCCTCGGCAACCGTCGCGCCGCTCGCGGCGTATGCGGCATCGGTGAAATAGGCCGCTGCCCCGGCGCCGCGCTCGACGACCGGCTCAAGGCCCATCGCGACCATCTGCTTGACCGAATCGGGCGTTGCTGCCACGCGCCGCTCGTGCGCGCGCCGTTCCTTGATGATGGCGACCTTCATCGCCGCATTATACCTCGATCTACAGGGACTTCCGGGACGAAACGAACCAGGCCGCCAAGGCGCGTTCAGGTCCGCACGATGGCTGGCCCGCGGGTTCGCAGCGCGTCATGCTGCTGCGCACAATGCCGCGCTCCGGCGGCTTTGTGAAGAGCGAAGCGGGGTGAAAAGCGAAGCCGGGCGAATTGGAACTGATGGTGCCGCGTGGTAGGGTGCCGCGTCGTCGGCTGCGGCAATCTGCCGGCGCTCGACGCGCTGCCTCGCCGACCACATTTGTGGCCGGCACGGCGCGCCGCGCTGCCGGACATGCAATGCACCAGCCGCCCGCTCCGCTCGCGGCCGATCGCGGCCGGTCGCGAGCGGGAATAATCGCCTAGGAGGCCCGTTGTCGTTCCGTTGGAAGCATGCAGAAGCGCCAGCCGGCATAGCCGAACGCGAAGGCGCAAGCGCAGGGTTCGGCGATCAGCTGATCGCGGTTTTGCCCAAACTGCGGCGCTTTGCGCGCGGCCTCGCCGGGTCTGCCGTTGAGGCCGACGACCTTGTTCAGAGCGCATGCGAGCGGGCGTTGGCGCGGGCCTATCAGTTTCAGGAAGGTACCAGGTTCGACAGTTGGATGTTTCGTATCGTGCAGACGATCTGGATTGACCAGTTGCGCGCCCGCGATGTCCGCAAAGAGGACGGGGATATCGCCGAAGAGCGGCTCGGATCGGATGCTCCGGTTCGCGCCATCGAGGCGCGGCTGGCGTTGAGCGAGGTGCGCAGAGCGGTCGAACATTTGGCGCCCGACCAGCGTGCGACGCTGATGCTCGTGACCGTGGAGGGCCTCAGCTACAAGGAGGCGGCGGAAGTGGCCGGCGTACCGGTCGGGACAATCATGAGCCGGCTCGCCCGCGCGCGGGTCGCCTTACAGCAGCAACTCGATGCCGGCGGCGGTGTCCGCAGGAGGGCGGGGGATGCAGAAGCACAGTGACGAGGCGCTCGTCGCCTATCTCGACGGCGAACTCGACGATGTCGAGCGGCGCCATGTCGAAGCGTGGCTCGACGCCGAGCCCTCGGCGCGGGAGCGGCTGGGGGCGCTCGCCCAATCGGCCGATCTGCTGCGCAGCGCCTATGCCGATATCGTCAGCGAACCGGTTCCCGAACGGCTGATCGCGGCCGCGCGGGGCGAGACGCAGCCGGCGGCGCAGGAGGCGGAGATTCTGGTGCTGCGGCGACCGCGAAGGGCCGCTGCGGTGCCGCAGCGCCGCTGGCAGATCGGCCTTGCCGCGGCCGCCGGGTTGTTCGGCGTGGTGTTCGGCGGTGCCGGCACCTATCTCGGCATGGGCATCCTCGGCCCGGCCAACCCCGCGGCCGGAGAGCAGCTGACGGCCGCCGCGACCAACGCCTGGCTCGACAATGCTGCCGCCTACTACAAGCTGACCGTCAACGCCGGCGACAATATGCTGATCGACGTTCCGGCCACCAACGACCCGCGCGAAGCATTGCAGAAGATCAGTCAAAACCTGCCGCAGCAGGTCCGTCTGCCCGATCTGAAGCCGTGGGGGTTGACCTTCCGCGGTGCCCGGCTGGTGGTCGTCGAGGGGAAGCCGGCCGCACAGCTGGTGTATGTCACCGACAACAAGGCGATCGGCCCGTTGACGCTGATCATCGGCACCGCGAAACAGCCCGACGAGCCGCCGACATTCGATCATCGGCAGGGCGTCAACCTGCTGTACTGGCGCCATAACGGCCGCGCCTACGCGCTCGTCGGCCGCGCCGATATCGGCTATCTCTGGGGCATCGCCAACGACGTGGCCTGGCAGCTCGACGCGATCTGACGCGATCGGGCGGGGCGGGGTGGGGCGCCGGGCGGCCGGCGCGCGGCAAACTCTCCGGCGTGCAATCCTTCGTTCGCGCAACGTCGCGTCAATGGGTATGCTCGCCTGAGCGAGGTTCCCGCGAAGGAGAGGACGATGGCCGAGACCCCGACATTCGGACGCTATGCCGAGATTCCCTACGACCAGATGACGCCCGAACAACAGGACGGCTACCGCTCGCTGCTGGAGGCGCGCGGCCGGCTGCCGGGGCCGAACAAGATCTATGTGCACAATCCCAAGCTGGTGAAGGTCATGGGGCCATTGGGCGCCTATTTCCGCACCGGCTATTCCTTGAGCGAGCGCGAGCGCGAGATCGCCGTCGTCGTCGTCAACAGCAAGTTTCACTCGGCCTATCCGACGGGCGCGCACGAGCGCGCCGGCAAGGCGGCCGGATTGCCGGCCGACAAGGTCGAGGCGATGCTGTCGGGCCTGCCGACCTCGTTCGACGACCGGCGCGAGCAGGTGATCTACGAGATGGCGATATGCCTGACCGAGTCGCGCTGGGTGTCGAAGGGCCTTTTCGACCGCGCGGTCGAGGCCTTGGGCCACGAGGGCATCACCGATGTGATCTGCCTGATGGGCTTCTACACCAGCGTCTCGATGACCCTCGCCTTCTACGACGTGCCGTCCGGCGCCGAGGGCATGCCGCGCTGACGTATGTTCGGGTCAGGTCCGGATCGCATAAAAGCCCAAGCAGCGAGCTGCTTGGGCTTTTGCCTGAAATACCCGAGGGGCATGCGAGCAGAGGCCGATCCCGGGTATCCGTGGCATTAATCTAGGGAAAATTCCTCCCGATGCAAGCCCGATTTGTTTATACCGTTGATTTCGAGAGAAAACTCGAGCTGGCTCTCTCGAAGGAGCGATTGGACGCGTATCGGGAGATACTCCCGGCAGGAGCAACGTTCATTGATCTGATAAGCGTCTATAATGCTAAGGGGCCGTACAGCAATTATGGCTGCGATTGGCCCAGTGAGGGTTCGCCCAATTTTGGGACCGTTGGAGCAATAGTGTAATTCCATTCGCCGTGAAACTCGCTGCGGGTGATGTTAACGGCGGCGAGCTCATCATCG
>DATLTH010000517.1:0-12981 GCA_035533695.1 Allostellaceae bacterium
CGCCGCCGAGCACCTCGTCGATCGTCTCTATGCCGCGGGGCGGGGGTGGCACCCAGCGTTCATAGGCGGCCAGCCGCCGCCGTCGCGTGGCGATGCTGATCTCCGGGCGGATACCGGGCTTGATGAACCAGCGCGCCCCCAGTCGTACCAATGCACCGCGCAAGCTCATCGCCAAGCCTTAGCAAAATTGCCGGCGCGTCTCACCCGTGACCATGCCCACAGGCGGCATCGGTTCATCGAACCCATTGAAGAAGTGGTCGGAGCGGAGAGATTCGAACTCTCGACCCTCAGCACCCCATGCTGATGCGCTACCAGGCTGCGCCACGCTCCGACCGGGCCTCGCTGGCGAGGCGCCGGATCATACCGGGCGGGGACGCAACGCGCAACGCGCCCGCACGGTCAACTCCTCGCCAACCCCTGGCCAACCTCGCGCGGGGCCATGCGCTGCGGTCGTTTGACAGGGGAAGCGGTCGATCCTAGGCTTCATCTGCGGCACTATCGGGCGGCCTCCGCCGCTGCCTTTGGGAGAACATCATGAGCGCGCACGCGAGCCCTGAACAGATTCGCAAAGATCTCTCGCACCCGGTCATCGACGGCGACGGCCACTGGATCGAGTACACCCCGGTTTTCGCCGAGAAGATGCGCAAGGTGGTCGGCGACAAGGGCGCCGACGGCTTTCTCGCCCAGCAGCGCTTCATCCCCGACACGCTGCGGCTCTCGATCGAGGAGCGCAAGGCGCGCGGCGTCGGCATGCAAGGCTATTGGGGAAGGCAATCGACCAACACGCGCGACCGCGCGACCGCGATGATGCCGAAGATGCTCTATGACCGGCTCGACGAATTGGGCATCGATTTCGGCATCGTCTATCCGACCGCCGGGCTCGGCATCCCGCGCATCGCCGACGACGAGACCCGGCGCGCCGTGATCCGCGGCTTCAACATCGTCACCGCCGATTATTTCGCGAAACTCAGCGACCGGCTGACCCCGGCCGCGGTGATCCCGATGCACACGCCGGAAGAGGCAATCGCCGAACTCGAATTCGTCACCAAGCAGCTCGGCGCCAAGGTTGCCATGTTCGGCAGCAGCATCGCCCGGCCGCTCGCCGCCGCCAAGGGCGCGGACCCGCAGGTCGCGCGGCACGCGGTGCTCTACGACCAGTTCGGCCTCGACAGCGATTACGACTACGACCTGGTCTGGCAGAAGTGCCGCGAGCTCGGCGTCGCGCCGACCTTCCACACCGGCGGCCGCAGCTTCGGATTGCGCAACAACCCGAGCAACTTCACGTTCAACCATATCGGCCATTTCGCGGCGGCCGGCCACGCCGTTGCCAAGGGCCTCTTTCTCGGCGGCGTCACCCGGCGCTTCCCCGATTTGCGCTTCGGCTTCCTCGAAGGCGGGGTCGGCTGGGGCTGCCAGCTGTTCGCCGACCTGATCGAGCATTGGGAACGGCGCGGCAAGAAGGGCATCGCCTACATGAACCCTGAGAAGCTCGACCGGAAATTGCTGCGCCAGCTGGTCGACAAATACGGCTACGAGGAGATCGCTGCCGAACTCGACCGCCGCGACGGCTGGCCGGCAAAGGAGGAGGATTCGCTGACCGGCGGGGTCAAGGCGCTCGACGATTACGCCCTCTGCAACATCACGCAGAAGAAGGACTGGATCGACCTCTACGTCACCCCGTATTTCTTCGGCTGCGAGGCCGACGACCGCATGAACGCCGTGGCGTTTTCGAAGTTCAATCCGTTCGGCGCCAAAATCCAGGCGATCTACAGCTCCGATATCGGGCATTTCGACGTGCCCGACATGCAGCAGGTCTTGCCCGAGGCGTGGGAATTGGTCGAGGACGAGCTGATCAGCCGCGACGATTTCCGCGACTTCACCTTCGCCAACGCGGTCAAGCTGTGGGGCACGCAGAACCCGCGCTTTTTCGAGGGCACCAGCGTCGCCAAGGCGGCCGCGGAATTGCTCGGCACGCCCCCGGCACGCGCTGCCGCGGAATAGCGGCGGCAGCCATACCCCTCCGTTGGCCCACAGCGCGGAGGGGTAGGCTGATGGGTTTCATGCGCGTGGCGGTATCCGCGGCGGCGCGGGCGGCGATGCTTGCGCTGTTGCTGATTGCCGGCGTCAAGGCGGCTGGTGCGCAGACCGTGGCGGTCTATCACGGGCGCGCCGACCGCAGCGGCAATTTCGTCATGCCGAGCCTGACCTGGGAACGGGCCCGCAGCTTGCGGCTCGAGCCTGGCTTTGCGCCGCGTTTCGCCGGCCACCTTTACGCCCAGCCGCTCTACTGGCATCCGCCCGGCCGCAATTCGGGCGTGCTGATCGTCGCCAGCGAGAGCAACACCGTCGCGGCAATCGACGCCACCACCGGCAAGAATTTGTGGAGCCGCACGCTGGGCGAGCCGGCGCCGCTGTCGGCCTTTCCCTGCGGCAATATCGACCCGCTCGGGATTACCGGCACGCCGGTCATCGACGAGGCGGGCCGGACCCTTTATGTCGATGCGATGGTGAGGGCTGCGGCGGGGGCGCGGCATCGTCTGTTCGCGCTGTCGCTCGACGACGGCGCGGTGCGCCCGGGCTGGCCGATCGAGGTCGACAAGGCGCTGCGCTCGATCGGACAGAATTTCAATTCGGGGGTGCAGAACCAGCGCGGCGCGCTGCTCATCCTCGGCGGCATGCTCTACGTGCCGTATGGCGGCTTCTTTGGCGATTGCGGCGACTATCACGGCTGGGTGGTCGGCGTGCGGCTCGGCGATCCGACGCAAATCGTCGCCTGGCGTACCCGCGCGCGCGGCGGCGGCATCTGGGCGCCGGGCGGCCTCGCCAGCGACGGGACATCGATTTACGCCGTCACCGGCAACACGATCGGCGCCGCCGCGTGGAGTGACGGCAACGCGGTCTTGCGCCTCGCCCCCGACCTACACCATTCGCTGCTACCGGCCGATTATTTTGCCCCGGCGGACTGGCGCGCGCTCGACAGGCGCGACGCCGATCTCGGCGGCAGCAACCCGCTTCTCTTTGATCTGCCGAGGGCGAGCGGAACGCAACCGGTGGTGCTGGCGCTCGGCAAGGACCAGCGCGCCTATCTGGTCGACCGCAACAATCTCGGCGGCATCGGCGGCAGCCTGGTCGCAAAGCAGGTCGCAGACGGCCCGATCCGCACCGCGCCCGCCGCCTACCCGGTCGCGGACAGTATCTATGCGGCCTTCGAAGGCCCCGGCGCGGATTGCCCCACGCGGGTCGGGAAGGGCGGCGTCACGGTGCTGCGGCTGCACGCGGGCTCACCGCCGGCGATGGACACGGCGTGGTGCGGGGCCCTGTCCGGGGCCGGCGCGCCGATCGTCACCACCACCGACGGCTGCGGCGATCCGATCGTCTGGATTCTCGGCGCCGAGGGCGACAACCGGCTGCACGGGTTTCGCGGCGACACCGGCGAGGTCTTGTTCACCAGTCCGCCACTGGTCGGCGGGCTGCGCCACTTCGAGACCCTGATCGCCGCCGACGGCCGCCTCTTCGTCGGCGCCGACAGCCGGCTCTACGCCTTCGCGCCGGCGCCGTGAGCCAGCCCTTTGCGGCGCCCGATTGCAGCCCGGCGCGACCGTACTTACCTTAGGGCGGCCCGCGGAGACTGCCGGCAGGAGGAACGAAGCGATGCGTTGCGCACGATTGGCCGCCGTCGGGTTGGCGCTGCTTTTGACATTCACGGCGGCGATGCCGGCTTTCGCCGGCTACGGCGCCTTCGCTTTGGACACGAATGCCCATAAATTCGGATACAGCGCTAATCAGCCGGACCAGCAGCACGCCGATCAATTGGCCCTGAAGAACTGCAAGTCGACCAATTGCAAAGTAGCGTTTCCGGTTGGACCTCGCCTATGCGGCGCCCTTGCAACCAGCGAAAAGCGGGACAGCACCGCCTGGGGTGGCGCGGCAAAGCCGACGAAGGAAGCCGCTGCGCTTGCCGCGATCAATGATTGCCAAAAGCACACCTCTGGCCAGTGCAAGGTGCGCGCCAGCGGCTGCAACCGGTAACGCCCGCCGGCCGCCGCCGGCACGGCGATCACCCGGTCAGGTGCCGATCGCCAGCGGGCTTGCCAGCTTCTTCAATAGCGCGATGACCGAGAGCGGCGTCACGCGCCCGGTCTTCGGGTTGTCGAGGCTCGGCACGTTCTCGATCTGCATTGCCAGGCGCACCGAATCGGCTTCGACCTCGATACGGTGGGTGTTGCGGTCGACCCCCGGATCGGCCCAGATCTCGATCGTCGTGCGGTCGGGGCCGATGCCCGCCAGAGCCAGCGCGGCGGCGACGTTGACGTTGGCCGGAAAGCCGCGCGCGGCCTCGCGGGCATTGCCGCTAAAGATCCGCTTCGGCTCGTTGAGGCCGCTGACGGAGATGCCGTGCGCGACCAGGTAGGGGGCGCCGTCGAGCCCGGCGGGCGGCTTGCGGGTGATCATGTGAACCCGCGAAATCGTGCCCTGCGATGCCGCCTGCACCGCATCGAGGCCCAAGAGCGCGCCGGTCGGCACCAGGATGCGGCCATGGTGGCGGCGGGCGAGGTCGACGAGGTCGAAATTGTCGAGGAGCGCGCCGCACGACAAGACAATGAGCGTGCGCCCCGCCCACAATGCCGGCTCGGCGATGTCGCGCAGCAAAGCGGCGGGGGCGCATTCGACGACGATGTCGGCCGCCTCCGCCAGTTGCGCCAGCGGCAACACCGGCACCTTCCGGGCAAAGCCGGCCATCGCCCGCTCGGCGCGCGCGGTATCCCGGGCGGAGACGGCAGCGAGTGCGAGGCCGTCAATGCCGCGATCGAGATGCTCGGCAACCACCTTGCCGATCGCGCCGAACCCGGCGATCGCGACCCGCAGCACCATTGGCCGCCCCTAGCGCGGCTCGCCTTCGACGATAAAGAGGCGCGAGTTGGCCGCGCGCTGGCGCAGCGGGATGATCTCCTTGTAGGCCGGCGAATTGTACCAGGCCTCGGCGTCAGCCAGGCTGGGGAACTCGATGACGACGATATTGCCGACCGGAATGGCGCCTTCCTTGGCCTGCGCCTTGCCGCGCACGATCAGCTTGGCGTTGTGGGCGGCCAATGTCGGGCCGACCTTCGCGCCGTATTCGCGAAACGCCGCCGGGTCGGTGACTTCGACTTCGACGATGATGTAGCCGGGTGCCTGCGGCATGTTGCGATCTCCCTGCACGGCCACCGTGCGAGCCGATAATGCCAGCCGGGCGAGGAATCCGCGATCGGGAAATCGCTCCCGGTCTGGGCTGGGTCACGAGAGGGCGCGCAGTTCGGCGCGCAATGTGTCGGCATTAGTTCCGGCGAGGCGGCGCTCGATCGCCGTGTGCTCGCGCTGCCAAACCGGCACCGCCGCGGCCAGGGCCGCTCGCCCGGGCGCGGTCAGGACGAGACGGCGGCTGCGCCGGTCGGCCACGTCGACGGCGATCTCCACCAGAGCGCGGCGCGCGAGCGGTTTCAACGCGGCGGTGAGCGTCGTGCGGTCCATCGCCAGCAGAGCGGCGACACGTCCGATCGTCGGCGGCTCGGCCCGGTTCAGTGCCATCAGCAGCGAAAACTGGCCGCTGGTCAGGCCGAGCGGGCGGAAAACCTCGTCGAACTGGCGCGCCACCGCACGCGCCGCCCGTTGCAGGTGCAGGCACAGGCAGGTGTCGCGGACCGCGGCGGTGGTTCCGGAAGAAACTGCTTGGGCGTTTGACATGTGCCATATAGGTTGATGTCAACTTGATTTGTCAAGATGGCCACACGGAGTTCGTCATGCAGATCCAGCCCTATGTCTTCTTCGACGGCAAATGCGCCGACGCCATTGCCTTCTATCAGCGCACCCTCGGCGCCGAGGTGGTCATGCAGATGCGCTACAAGGACAATCCCAACCCCGAGATGAACCCGCCGGGCAGCGCCGACAACATCATGCATGCCGCGTTGCGCGTCGGCGACACGATGGTGCTGGCCTCCGACGGACGCTGCCAGGGGCAGCCTCACTTCGACGGCTTTGCGCTGTCGCTGACGGTGGCGGACGAGGCCGAGGCCGATCGCGTTTTCAATGCGCTGGCCGATGGCGGCCAGGTGCAGATGCCGCCGGGCAAGACCTTCTTCTCGCCGCGCTTCGGCATGGTCGCCGACCGCTTCGGCGTGTCGTGGATGGTCTACGTCGCGCCCTGAGCGGTGCAATCGAGCCCGTGCCGACCGTCCGGTTCACCTCGGCCCTGCGCCGCTTCCTCGTCGTGCCCGAGGCGCGGGCCGCGGGCGCAACGGTCGCCGCCACGCTCGAAGCCGTGTTCGCCGAACACCCGGCCCTGCGCGGTTATGTGCTTGACGACCAGGGCGCGCTGCGGCGCCACGTGATGGTCTACGTCAACGGCGAGGCGGTGCGCGACCGCGCCCGGCTCGCCGACCCGGTCGGCCCGGACGACGACATCTACGTCTTCCAGGCGTTGACCGGCGGATGAGGAGGAGGGGATGGCAGAACGGCTCTACGTCGGCACCCGCAAGGGCCTGTTCGAGCTAGCGGCGCGAGCCGGCGGCGGCTGGGACATCGTCGACACCCATTTTCTCGGCGATCCGGTCAGCGCCGTGCTGGCGCAGGACGATGCGCTTCATGCCGCCCTCGATCTCGGGCATTTCGGCGCCAAGCTGTGGCGGCGCGACGGCAGCGGTCCGTGGCGCGAGCTGGCGGCGCCCTCTTTTCCGGCGAAACCGGAGGACGCCGGCGATGACCCGCACCCGTGGTCGCTTGGCCAGATCTGGGTGATCGAGCCGGGCGGGGTTCCCGGCCGGCTGTGGGCCGGCACGATGCCGGGCGGACTGTTCCGCTCCGAGGATGGCGGCAACACCTGGTCGCTCTGCGACGCGTTGTGGCAGATGCCGGAGCGCCGGCAATGGCAGGGCGTCGCCGGCGGCGAGCAGCCCGGCATCCATTCCGTCCTCGTCGACCCGCGCGACCCCGACGACATCCGTATCGGCGTCTCGACCGGCGGGCTGTGGGCGAGCGGCGATTGCGGCGCGTCGTGGCGGGTCATCAACCGAGGCATGTACGGCGAATACCTGCCGCCGGAATTGCGCGAATTGCCGATCGCGCAGGACATCCACCGCCTGGCGCGCTGTGCCGCCCGACCCGAAATCGTGTGGTGCCAGCATCACAACGCGGCGTTCCGCTCCGAGGACGCCGGCGCCTCGTGGCGCGAACTGAGCGCGATCCGCCCGGCGAAATTCGGCTTCGCCGTCGCGGCCCACCCGCGCGATCCGCTGACCGCGTGGTTCATTCCGGCGGTCAAGGACGAGCGGCGCATCGCCGTCGACGCCAGTCTGGTCGTCGCCCGAACGCGCGACGGCGGCCTGAGCTTCGAGGTGCTGCGCGAGGGCCTGCCGCAGCGCCACGCCTACGACCTGGTATGGCGGCACGCGCTCGATGTCGACGCCGGCGGCGAGTGCCTCGCTTTCGGTTCGACGACCGGCGGGCTGTGGACCTCCAACGACGGCGGCGACACCTGGACCGCGCTCGACGCCCGCCTGCCGCCCGTGGCCGTCGTCCGCTTCGCCGGCGGATGACCCGCGGGGCTCAATACGATTTCGGGAGGCCGAGCACGCGCTCGGCGATGTGCGACAGGATCAGTTGCGGGCTCACGGGCGCGATGCGCGCGATCTGGATCTCGCGGAAATAGCGCTCGACCTGGAATTCGCGCGCGTAGCCCATGCCGCCATGGGTCAGGACCGCGGTCTCGCAGGCGCGATGCCCGGCCTCGGCGGCAAAATACTTGGCGGCGTTGGCAAAGGCGCCGACCGGGCCGGCCTCCTCGCCGCGGTCGTAGGCGGCGGCGGCGCGCCACACCAGGAGTTCCGCCGCTTCGAGGTCGATCCAGCGCTCGGCGAGCGGATGCTGGATGCCCTGGTTCTGGCCGATCGGGCGGCCGAACACGACGCGCTCCTTGGCGTATTGCACGGCGCGGGCGAGCGCGGCGCGCCCCAATCCCACCGCCTCGGCGGCGATCAGGATGCGCTCCGGGTTCATGCCGTGCAGGATGTACTGGAAGCCCCTGCCCTCTTCGCCGATGCGGTCTACGAGCGGCACCTTGAGGCCGTCGATGAACAGCATGTTCGAATCGACCGCGGCCCGGCCCATCTTGTGGATCTCGCGCACCTCGACCTTGCTGCGGTCGAGGTCGGTGTAGAACAAGCTCATCCCGGCGGACGGCCGCGCCGCCTCTTCGAACGGCGTCGTGCGGACGAGGATCAGCATCTTCTCGGCGACCTGCGCGGTCGAGGTCCAGATCTTGCGGCCGTTGATCACATAACCGTTGCCGTCGCGCACCGCACGGGTCTTGAGGCGGGTCGTGTCGAGGCCGACATCGGGTTCGGTGACGGCAAAGCACGCCTTCTCCCGGCCGGCGATCAAGGGCGGCAGAAAACGGCGCTTCTGCTCGTCATTGCCGAACACGACAACCGGGTGCAACCCGAAGATGTTCATGTGCACCGCCGACGCGCCCGAAAATCCGGCGCCCGACTGCGCGACGGCCTGCATGACCACGGCCGCCTCGCTGATCCCGAGGCCGCTGCCGCCGTAGTCCTCCGGCATCGCCACGCCGAGCCAGCCGCCGTCGGCCATCGCCCGGTGGAACTCGTGCGGGAAATCGCCGCCCTCGTCCTTCTTCAGCCAATAATCGTCGCCGAAGCGAGCGCACAGCCGCGCCACCGCCTCGCGGATCTCCAGTTGCTCGGGGGTCAGGGCAAAGGTCATGCTAGGCTCCGATAGCGATATTTGACGGCGTGCGGTTTGATGCCGATATTGTCGCGGAAGGCAACACAATGACAGCAGCAGCCGTCCTCAAATTGCAGCGCGCCGGCTTCACCGAGGAGCAGGTCGCGGCGCTCGCCGAATATTTCGACGAACAACTCGCCACCAAGGCCGATTTGGCGGCAGCCGAGGCCCGCCTCAACAGCACCCTGGTGCAGGTTCGCGGCGAGGTCGACAAGGCTCGAAGCGAATTAACAGCCGACGCGGCGAGGCTCGAAACAAAGATCGAGCAGGCGCGCAGCGATACGATCAAATGGGTAATCGGCGCTGCCTTCGCGCAGGCGGCCACGATCCTTGCCGTGCTGCGGTTCTTCCCGGGGCATCCCTGACGGATGCCGCTCGACACCGTCTACAGCGTCTGCCCGCACGATTGCCCGAGCGCCTGCGCGCTGGCGGTCGAGCGCATTGCCCAGGGCGACGGCAGCGCGCGCATCGGCCGGGTGCGGGGCGCGGAGGGGCAGTCCTACACGCAGGGCGTGGTGTGCGCCAAGGTCGCGCGCTACGCCGAGCGCCAGCACCATCCCGAGCGCCTCTCGGTGCCGCTGCGCCGCGTGGGCAACAAGGGCGGGGGGCATGACGCCTTCGTGCCGATTTCCTGGGACGACGCGCTCGACGAGGTCGCCGAGCGGTTTGCCCGCGCGGCGCAAAAGCATGGCAGCGAGACCGTCTGGCCCTATTACTACGCCGGCACGATGGGGCGGGTGCAGCGCGACGGCATCAACCGGCTGCGCCACGCGATGGGCTATTCGCGCGAGGCGACGACGATCTGCAATTTCCTGACCGACAACGGCTGGCTTGCCGGGGTCGGCGCGAAGCGCGGCATCGATGCGCGCGAGATCGCGAAATCCGACCTGATCGTCGTCTGGGGCGGCAACCCGGTCTCGACCCAGATCAACGTGATGACCCACGTCGCGACCGCGCGGCGGGAGCGCGGCGCCCGGCTCGTCGTCGTCGATCCCTACCGCACTGCAACCGCCGAAGCGGCCGACCTGCACCTGGCGCTGCTGCCCGGCACCGACGGTGCGCTCGCCTGCGCGGTGATGCACGTGCTGTTCAAGGAGGGCTACGCCGACCGCGCCTATCTCTCGCGCCACACCGACGATCCGGCCGGGCTCGAAGCGCACCTCGAAGGACGCGATCCGGCGTGGGCATCGGCGATCACCGGGTTGCCGGCGGAGCAGATCGTCGAGTTCGCCCGGCTTTACGGCCGCACCAGGCGCAGCTACATCCGGCTCGGCTACGGTTTTTCGCGCCAGCGCAACGGCGCGATGCAGGTCTTTGCGGTGACCTGCCTGCCGTCGGTGACCGGCGCGTGGGCCCACGAGGGCGGCGGCGCGCATTATTCGAACCACGGCATGTTGCCGCTCGACCTCACGCTGATCGAGGGGCTCGACGTCGTCGACCCGGCGACCCGCATCCTCGACCAGTCGCGCATCGGCCCGATCCTCTGCGGCGACAAGCGCGACCTCGGCGACGGCCCGGCAGTCAGCGCCCTGCTGGTGCAGAACACCAACCCGATGGTCGTGGCGCCCGAATCGGGGCTGGTGCACCGGGGCTTTCGCCGCGACGATCTGTTCGTCTGCGTGCACGAGCAGTTTCTGACCGAGACCGCCGCGATGGCCGATATCGTCTTGCCGGCGACCACCTTCCTCGAACACGACGACATCTATACCGCGGGCGGCCACACCTTTCTGCAGATCGGCCGCGCGGTCGTGCCCCCTTATGCCGAATGCCGCTCGAACCATCAGGTGATCTGCGGGCTCGCCGAGCGTCTCGGCGCGCCTCACCCCGGGTTCGCGATGAGCGCCGTCGAACTGATCGAGCACACATTGCAGGCGAGCGGATTGCCCGGGCCGGCGGCATTCGAAGAGGGCGTCTGGCTCGATTGCTGGCCGGGCTTCGAGACCGGGCATTTCCTCGACGGCTTCGGCCATGCCGACGGGAAATTCCACTTTCGCGCCGACTGGGCGGCGCTCGGCCCCGAGCACCGGCAATTTCCGGCGTTCCCCGACCATGTCAGGGTCATCGACGATGGCGACCCGGCGCAGCCCTATCGTCTGGTGCCGGCGCCGTCGCGCTCGTTTCTCAACACCAGCTTCAACAACATGGCGGCGGGCATCGCGCGCGAGGGCAGGCCGACCGCGCTCATCCACCCCGAGGCGCTGGCATCGCTCGGCCTCGCGGACGGCGAGCGCATCCGCATCGGCAACCGGCGCGGCAGCGTCGTCGTGCATGCCCGCGCTGCGGGCGGAATGCAGCGCCGCGTCGTCATCGTCGAGGGGCTGTGGCCGAACAGCGCCTTCGAGGAGGGCATCGGCATCAACCTCTTGACCAGCGCCGACCCCGGTCTGCCCGGCGGCGGCGCGGTGTTTCACGACACCTCCGTATGGCTGCGGCCCGCCTGATGGCCCGCTGATGGATCGATGATGAGCGACGACAAACGCCAGCTGCCGGAGAAAGCGAAATCCGCCGAGGTTTCCGCCGAGGTCGACGCGTTTCTGCGCGACCTGCAGCGCGCGCCGAAGCCGCCGCCGTCGGGCGGCAGGGGCCGGCTGATCTTCGCGCTCGACGCGACGGCGAGCCGCCAGCCGACATGGGACCGCGCCTGCCGCATCCAGGGCGAAATGTTCGAGTCGACCGGCCAGCTCGGCGGGCTCGACGTGAAGCTCGTCTATTACCGCGGCTTCAACGAATGCAAGGCGAGCCGCTGGATGTCGAATGCCGCCGATCTGCACCGCGCCATGCGCGCGGTATCGTGCCTCGGCGGCGAAACCCAGATCGAGCGGGTGCTCGCCCATGCCCTGACCGAGACCAAAAAGCAGCGGGTCAACGCCCTCGTTTTTGTCGGCGACGCGATGGAGGAGAATGTCGACCGGCTGTGCCGAATCGCCGGCGAATTAGGGCTTAACGGGGTGCCGGTCTTCCTGTTTCACGAGGGCAACAATCCGGGCGCCGCGCATGCCTTTCGCGAGATCGCCAAATTGTCGCGCGGCGCCTATCTGCGCTTCGATCTGGCGAGCGCCGACCGCCTCAAGGATCTGCTCGCTGCGGTCGCGGTCTATGCCGCCGGCGGATATCGCGCGCTGGCCGCCTACGGCGAGAAGAAGGGCGGCGAGGTCTTGCGGCTGACGACGCAATTGCGCGGGTGAGCGGAAGGCAGCCGCGTGCCGGAATTTCTCCTTCTCGGCGGTGCCGCGATCCTCGGTGGGGTGCTGCTCCTCGGCTACCTGTTCGTCAACGCCGAGCCGGCGCGCCTCGCCCGTACCCTCAAATGGGCCGGCATCGCGGTCGCGGCACTGGTCGGGCTCGGGCTTCTCGTGCTGACCGAGGGGCGGATCATCACGCTGCTCCTGCCGCTGGCGGTCCTGCTGCCGCTGTGGCGCCGGGTGCGCTCGATGTTCAGCGGGTTGCGCGGCCCCGCCGCCGGACGCAGCACGAATGCCGAGACCCCGTTCCTGCGCATGACCCTCGACCACGACACCGGCAATATGACCGGCACGGTCTTGCAGGGCCGCTTTAACGGCATGCGGCTGGATGAACTGAGCCCCCCGGAACTCTTGGCGTTGCTGCGCGAGTGCCGCGCCGCGGACGACGAGGGAGCGCGGCTGCTCGAAGCCTACCTCGACCGGGTTCGCTCCAGCTGGCATGACGAGATGGCCGGCGACCACCCGCGTGACGCCGCCCCGCCGAGCGGCGCCGACGTTACCGTCGAGGAGGCTTACGCGATCCTCGGCCTGGCGCCGGGGGCGGATGCCGCGGCGATCAAGGCGGCGCATCACCGGCTGATGCTGCAGCTCCATCCCGACCACGGCGGCACCGACTATCTCGCCGGCAAGATCAATCGCGCCCGCGACGTACTGCTGCACCGCTAGACCCCGCCGTCATTGCGAGCCCACGGGTCCGGCCTCCGGCCGGCCCGAGGATAAACTCCGCGAAGCAATCTCGTCCGAGCCTTCCGCTACTGACCGGGATTGCTTCGTCGCGGCGCTCCTCGCAATGACACCTTGGTCATTCCTCCGGCCGCTCGTACCAGACGCGGCCGTCCTTCAGGGTCATGCGGGTGAGGAGGCGCTCCTTGGCGGTGACCGTGGTGCCGTCGCTGTCGGTCAGGTCGACATTGCCGTTGCGCCGCTCGATGAGGGCGATGTCGGCGTTGGCGCCGGGCCTGAG
>DATLTH010000518.1:0-2141 GCA_035533695.1 Allostellaceae bacterium
AGGATCAAACTCTCATGTTCAATCCAGCGGCCAACCCATACACCTCTCGGTGACCGGACCAGCCGCCAACAAGGGCCGTCACAACGCTTACACTTGCGCGCAAGCAGCAACGACCCTTCGCCGCCGCCCGCGCATCCCTTCCTCTCCCAACAATGTCAATCAACAAACCGCCCCACATCAGCTGCGGGCGAACGGCTAAGATAGTGCCGCGCCGCTGCCCTGTCCAGGGCAGCATGAACAAAAAATCGGCGCCCGGAGGCGGCGTCACCAGAGGCCGCCTCACAACAGGCCGAGCGCACGCAACTCGGCCAGCATCCGCTCCGGCATCGGCCCGTGCTCGGCAGCCGCCACGCCGCCATCGGGCGCCATCGCGGGCGCCATCCCGGGCGCCATCCCGGCCGCCAGGTCGGCCGCCAGGTCGGGCGGCGCATCGGCGGCGGCGAGATAGCGCCAGCCCTGGAACGGCCGCCACGGCCGCCACAGCGTCGGCACCAGCAGACGGTCGACCTCGATGAGGCAATAGGCGCGCCCCTCGTCGTCACGCTCGGTGCGCAACCCGGTGACGCGCTGACGCACCTGGATCCGGCCGCGGATCACCCAGTAGAGCGAGCCGCCGGCGAGCAGCGCATCGGCGCGGCGCGGCTGGTTGCGGGTATAGACCCAGCTGCCGCCATGGTGTTCGATCCGCTCGGCGCGCACCCGGCGCAACTCGTCGAGCGAGCCGACGCCGACCGCCATCTTGAGGAGATGCAGGGGTCCCAGCGGCGTTTCGGGCGGTGGTCCGGGCGGCGGCGGCACGCCGCCCTCGTCAGCCGGGCGCGGCATCGGGGTCCGCCAGCGCGATCAATTCCACCCCCTCCTCGACGGGCTCGCCGGCGGCGAAATGGACCGCGGCGACGGTGCCGTCGCGCGGCGCCACGACCGTGTGTTCCATCTTCATCGCCTCGACCACCACCAGCGGCTGACCCTGCCGCACCACGTCGCCGACCGCCACCAGCAATTGCACGACCCGGCCGGGCATCGGCGCGCTCAGCCGCCCGGCACCGATCTCGGCTGCGGCGGGTGGCATCAGCGGATCGAGCTGCCGCAGAACCCAGCTCTCGCCGCCGGCCCACACCGCCAGAGCGCCGGCGGCTTCAAGGATGCGGACCGTGCGCCGGACCCCGTCGAGGATGACGGCGAGGCGGCGATCCGGCAGCCGCTCGGCCGATGCCCGGTAGACCCGCGCCCTGACACTGAGATGCCATTCCCGGCCATCGCATGCCGCCGACACGCCGCACGCCTCGCCGCCGCAGCGGAAGACGAAATCCTGCGGCGCGGCGGCGAGGTTCAGCCGCCAGCCATCGCTCCGCGCCCACGGGGTGAAGCGATCCTGGGCGGCCGGTTCAGCATCGACCGCCTGCTGCTGCGCCAGCAGGCGGTGCAATGCCGCTGCGGTCAACACAATGTCGGGCGGCGGACCGGGCGGCGTCACCAGCGCTGCACGATGCCGCTCGACAAAGCCGGTATCGACCGCGCCGGCGGCAAATCCCGGGTCGGCGATGACACGCGCCAAAAAGCCGAGATTGGTGGCGAGGCCAAACACCGCCGTATCGGCGAGGGCCTGCGCGAGGCGGGCGCGGGCAGCGTCGCGGTCCTCGCCCGAGGCGATGATCTTGGCGATCATCGGGTCGTAGAACGGGGTCACCACGTCACCCTCGCGCACCCCGCTTTCGACCCGCACCCCGGCGCCCATCGGCAGGTGCAGCGCGTCGAGCCGCCCGGTCGCCGGCAGAAAGCCGCGTTCCGGGTTCTCGGCATAAAGCCGGACCTCGATGGCGTGGCCGGCCAGCGCGATGTCGTCCTGGCGTAAGGGCAGCTTTTCGCCGGCGGCGACGCGCAACTGCCATTCGACGAGATCGAGCCCGGTCACCGCCTCGGTCACCGGGTGCTCGACCTGGAGGCGCGTGTTCATCTCCATGAAATAGAACCGGTCGCTGTCCGTCTCGGCGATGAACTCGACCGTGCCGGCGCCGACGTAGAGGGCGGCCCGCGCCGCGGCGACCGCCGCCTCGCCGATGAACTCCCGGCGCGCCCGATCGAGCCCCGGCGCCGGCGCCTCCTCGACGATCTTCTGGTGGCGGCGCTGGATCGAGCAGTCG
>DATLTH010000519.1:0-12264 GCA_035533695.1 Allostellaceae bacterium
GCCGCGTCGCCGAGGCGCGCGACGGCCGCAGTTTCCTGATAAAGCAGGCGCGCCTCAGCCGCCGGACCGCGCCGCAGGCCGAATGCCGCGACGCGCACCGTGTGCTGCCGACCGCCTTGCCGCACTTCGATCAAATCGCCGATCCGGACGCCCTGGTTCGGCTTCTTGATGGAGAGGCCGTTGATCGTCACCGAGCCCGCGGCGCACAACCGGGCGGCGAGCGAGCGGCTTTTGACGAGGCGGGCGAACCACAGCCATTGGTCGATGCGAGCTTTGGCGCGCTCGGGCGGCACGACAGGGACGGTCAAGCGAATTTCAACTCCTTCAGCTTGTTGAAGGGATGGCCCTCGCGCGCCGATCCGGACCGCGCCCCAGGCCCTTGCCGGGCGGCGCCCCGCCGCGGCGTGGCGATGAACACTTCGTTGCCGTCTTGAATGACTGCCCGGTAGCCAAGCGCGAGGAGGACTCCGCGCAGATTTTCCGGCGCGACGCCGGCAAGTGCCGCCATTTCACGGTCGGCCGCAAACCGGCCGTCGCGGGCGCGCACGCGCGCGGCGGCGACGAGGCGCTCAAGGCGATCGGGCCGCAACGCCAGTCCGCCGATCACGCGGCGGCCGATCGATGCATAGAACGACGGCGGCAGAGCCGGGTCGACGGCGATCGCCTTGCCGCGGTTGCGCAGGCCGGGAACAGGCGGCACCGCGCGCGTATGGCGGATCGCCCACAACATCGCACGGAAGCGAAGCAAATCGGGGCCGAGCAGCGACTCGACATAAATCGTCTCGACACCGAAGCGGACCCCAAGGCGACCCAGCGCGCGCCGGCTCGGCCGATCGAGCGTCTTGAGCGGCGCGGTAAGCTCGGCGGCTTGGAGACAGCCGATCATATCGACCAGCTGGAACACGATGCCGCGCGCCCCGGCGCTGAGCGGCAATGCCTGGGCGGCGAAGAGCGGCGCAAAACGACGCTCGATTTCGTCCTTGACGAAAAGGTGCAGGCGCCGGCGAACCCGCTCGCGCGCCTCGCCGTCGAGAAAATCGCCGGCCCGCACCTCGACGCGCGGGGCCAGGATCGTGTCGCCGGCGACCAGCCGACCAACCGGACCGCCGCACCACAAGAGCCGGCCGCGCTCGTCGATCACAAACGCCTCGTCTTCGGCGGCGGCGAGCTGGCGCGCCCGCGCCGCCACCTCGCTGCGCAACACCCGGTTGGCTGCGGTGATCAGGGTGCGCGTCGCGTCGCCCTCGGCCGCGTCGGGAACAAAGCGGAAGCCGTCGAGCCGTCCGACATAACTGCCTTCGACGCATACCTCGCCGGCCTTGCCGACCGACGCCAACAACTCCGTTGCGCCGGCCAGATGGCGAACGAGAAACGCCGAGCGGCGGTCGACAAAGCGTTGCGTGATGCGGTCGTGCAAGGCGTCGGACAGGCGATCCTCGATGCTGCGCGCGCGCTCCTGCCAGTCGGCGGCGCCCTCGACCCAGTCGGCGCGATGGGTGATGTAGGTCCAGGTGCGGATATGGGCGATGCGCGCCATCAGCGTGTCGATGTCGCCGTCGAGCCGGTCGAGCTGTGCCATCTGGCCGCCGACCCAGATGCCGGGCAAACGCTCGTGCGGCCCGGCGAGATGCATAAAGCAATGCGCCAGGAACCGCGCATGGCTGTCGCTCATGACCTTGCGAAAATCGGGGATTTGGCAGACCTCCCACAACAGCCGAACCGCGGCGGGGTTGCCCGCGCACGCCATCACGTCGGTGTTGCGCGACAGGAGCTGCAAGGCGCGGTGGTCGTCGGCGTCGCGCGTCTGGACCAGAGCGGGCGAGGGCGGCCGCTCGTCGAGGCCGCGCAACAAAGCCCCGACCGTGTCGAAACGCAGCCGCGTGTTGCGCCAATAGACGTGCGTCAGCGGCTCGAAACGATGTTCCTCGACCGCGGCGACGATGCCCGGGTCGAGCATCCCCTCGTCGGCCGTGGTGCCGAACGTGCCGTCGCTCATGTGCCGCCCGGCCCGCCCGGCGATCTGGCCGATCTCGGCCGGCGACAGGCGCCGCGGCCCGCGCCCGTCGAACTTCGCCAGGCGGGCAAAGGCAACATGGTCGAGATCCATGTTGAGCCCCATGCCGATCGCATCGGTGGCGACGAGGTAATCGACTTCGCCCGCCTGGAACATGCCGACCTGGGCATTGCGCGCGCGCGGGCTCAAGGCGCCGAGCACGATCGCGGTGCCGCCGCGCTGGCGGCGAACCAGCTCGGCGAGCGAGAACACGTCGGCGACGGCAAAGGCGACAACCGCGCTGCGCGGCGGCAGCCGCGTCACCTTTTTGTGGCCGGTGTGGGTCAATGTCGACAGGCGCGGCCGGCTGATATACTCGGCGCGCGGAACGAGGCGGCGCATCAAGGGCTTGATCGTATCGGCCCCGAGAAACATCGTCTCGCTAAGGCCGCGGGCATGCAGCAGACGGGCGGTGAACACGTGGCCGCGTTCGGGATCGGCGCAGAGCTGAATCTCGTCGACCGCGAGAAACTCGACCGGCCGGTCGAGCGGCATCGATTCGACCGTGCAGATGAAATAGGACGGGTTGGGAGGCAGGATCTTTTCCTCCCCGGTAATCAGCGCCACCGCCCGCGCGCCACGCAGCCTGACGACGCGGTCGTAATTTTCGCGCGCCAGCAGCCGCAGCGGAAAGCCGATCATGCCGCTGGTGTGATCGAGCATGCGCTCGATGGCCAGATGGGTCTTGCCGGTATTGGTCGGCCCGAGGACCGCGACGAGGCGCGGAGCGGAACGGAGCATGGCCATGCGGCTAAAGGTGCTGCGCCGGCGTCGTCAGAGCAATAGCCAAGGTGACGCTGATGGCACGCCTCCCGCCGATGTGCGCCGCCGATCAATATATCGCCGGATCGGGGACGACTCGGGCCGACGATTCGACGCAACCCGGCCCGTTAACCATTTTTTTTCCTTCCGCCGCAAGAATGGGGCAACAGAGGACGGTCCAATGAACTCCCGGCAGATCCGGCATCGATCGCTGTTGAACAATTATTGCGACCAGCTCGGCGCCCTGCTGGAGCGGCGTTACACCGAGCGTGCCCTGATCGCCGCCAAGGAGCAGGCCGAGGAGGCTGCCGCTCTCGCCCGCGGAGCGATGCGCGAGGCGCAGGCAGCCGACCGCGCGAAAAGCCAATTCCTTGCCAGCGTCACGCACGAGCTGCGGACGCCGCTCAACGCGATCATCGGGTTTTCCGAGATCATCGAGACCGCCCCCCGGCAGAACGGTGATATTCCGGCCTACGCCAAATACATTCGGCAATCGGGAAGCCAGCTGCTGGGGATGCTCAACGGCCTGTTGGACCTGTCTCGAATTGAGGCCGGCAAGCTCAGCCTCGACGAACAGGAGGCGGCGCTCGAAGAAGTGTTGAACGCGGCCATCCGGCCATTTAGCGCCGCGGCCGACGAGAAGTCGGTGACGATTGCGTGCGGACCAAGCATTGAGCGCATGCTCCGCCTCGATCTTGGCAAGATGACGCAGGTCTTTACCAATCTGCTGTCGAACGCGGTCAAGTTTACCCCCGAGGGGGGGCGTATCGAGATCGAGTCGGTGCTGACCTCCGATGGGAGCCTGTCGGTGACGGTCCGCGACACCGGGCAGGGGATCGAGAACGAAGACCTGGTGCGGGTGCTGCAGCCCTTCGGCCAGCTTGAAGATCATTTGACCCGGCAGAACGGCGGGATTGGTCTCGGCCTGCCGATTGCACGCGCTCTGGTCCGTATGCATGGTGGCGAACTGACCCTCGCCAGCGCCGTCGGCGTCGGCACGACTGTCGAGATTCATTTGCCGGCCGATCGCGTTCTGCCCGCTAACACAGCAGGGTTCGCGTGACGCCAATCCGGAGATCGCGTTAGATGACCGATAGTTCCCTTGTTGCCGGCGCGACGCGCCATGGCGTGCTTACCGCGAGTGAAACGATGGATGGAGACAGTCTGCCTCTTTTCGAAGGTGTCCGGATCGGTCGAGTGATCGCGGTCTCCGCGGCCCAGGTGATCATCCTGATCGAGGGTCAAGGGCCGGATGGCGCCATTTGTACCGAGGCCCTCGAAATGGGTGCGCTCGTCAAGCTGCAAACCCGTGCCTCGATGGTATACGGCATGGTCAACGCGCTGCGCGTACCATTGCCGTCATTGTCGGCACCGGAAGACGATCTGAAAATCGCCGAGATCGAGCTGCTTGGCGAAATGCTGCGCGATGCGGCCGGAAATTATTCCGGCTTCCAGCGCGGCGTGTCGGTGTTCCCGGCGCTCGAATCCCCGGTCTATCTTGCGCTGCCTAACGATCTGGCGCAGGTCTATGCACCGCGCGGCACGGCGAGCGTGCCGGTCGGCTCGCTTTATCAGGCAAGCGGCGTCCCGGCATACCTGTTGATCGACGATCTGATGGGAAAGCATTTCAGCATCGTCGGCACGACCGGCTCGGGCAAATCCTGCGCCGTCGTGATGATCCTGCGCGCCGTCATCGACCGCAACCCGAACGCGCATATCATCCTGCTCGATCCGCACAACGAATATGCTCGGGCCTTTACCGACCGGGCGGTGGTGCTGAGCCCCGATAGCGGGCTGCGGCTGCCCTATTGGCTGTTCAACTTCGAGGAACTGGTCGAGATCGTCCTGGGCTCCGACGGCGTCGATCTCGAACAGCGCAAGATCCTCGGCGAGACGGTGCTCGCCGCCAAGCAGGCGAATTTCGAGAAGGCGGGGCTAGGCAAGGCCGGCACGGTCGATACTCCGATCCCCTATCGCATGTCCGATGCGCTCGGCTATCTCGACAAGGCGATGGGAGCATTGAACAGGCCGGAAAGCGTCGCCGCATTCCAAACGATCAAGGCGCGGATTTTGGCGCTGCAAGCCGATGTCCGTTACAATTTCGTCTTTGGATCGAGCCTCAGCCTGCGCGATGAGATGTCGGAGATCCTGGCCAACCTGTTCCGCATTCCGGTCAAGGGGCGGCCAATCACCATTCTCGACGTTTCGGCGATCCCCTCCGAGGTGCTGAACGTGATCGTGTCGCTGGTTTGCCGGCTGACGTTCGACTTCGCAATGTGGAGCGAAGCAACCATCCCGATTACGATCGTTTGCGAGGAATCCCATCGCTACGCGCCGCGCGACAAGGAGCTCGGGTTCGAGCCCACCAAACGGGCATTGTCGCGGATTGCCAAGGAGGGCCGTAAATACGGCGTGTCGCTCTGCGTCGTCACGCAACGCCCCTCCGATCTGGCGCCAAGCCTATTGTCGGAATGCAACACGATGTTCGCATTGCGCATGACCAATCACGACGATCAGGACATTGTGCGCGACTCGCTCTCCGAGGCGTCGCACGGGCTGATGAACTTTCTGCCGGCGTTGCGCAACGGCGAGGCGATCGCGGTCGGCGAGGGGGTGTCGATGCCGATGCGGATCTGCTTCGAGTTGCTGCCCGAGAGCAGCCGCCCGAAGAGTTCGACAGCCTCGTTTACCGACGCATGGTTGCACGATGTCGACGATCAGGCGTCGGTGCGGCGGACCGTCGAGCGCTGGCGCCGCGGCGTGCGCAACGCCGCCTGACCTCCGCGCGATTGTCCCGGTGGATGCCGGGACAATCGGCCCGCGCTGATCCCCCATAGAAGCCGCCTCCGCGGCGCAGAGTGCCGGGCACAAATCGGCGCAAATGGGCGCCGAGGGCGCCGGTGTCTTGCGGCCGATGTCGTCGCGCCACATATCTCGCGCGGTCCAACCACCATCATTTCACCGCGCCATGACCGAGCAGACCTCACCCGAAACCCGAAGCTTTCAAGCGGAAGTCAGCCGCCTTCTCGAAATCGTCGCGCATTCGCTGTACAGCGAGAAAGAGATATTCCTGCGTGAACTGATCTCGAATGCGTCGGATGCTTGCGACCGGCTGCGCTATGCCGCCCTGACCGAGCCGGCCCTGGCCGAAGGCGACGCCGGCTACCGGGTCGTGCTCACCCCGGTCAAATCGTCGCGGACGCTGACGATTACCGATAACGGGATCGGCATGAACCATGACGAACTCGTCGAGAACCTCGGCACGATCGCCCGCTCGGGCACCGCGGCCTTTATGAGCCAGCTGACCGGCGACGCAAAAAAGGATGTGAGCCTGATCGGCCAGTTCGGCGTCGGCTTCTATTCGGCCTTCATGGTCGCCGACAAGGTCGAGGTGTTGAGCCGCAAGGCGGGCGACAGCGAGGGTTGGCATTGGGTGTCGGACGGCAAGGGCAGCTTTACGATCGAGCCGGCGGCGAATGTGCCGCGCGGCGCGCGCATCACCTTGCACATGCGCGAGGGCGAGGACGACTATCTCGAACCGCACCGGCTGCGGCAGATCGTCAAGACCTATTCCGACCACATCGCCTTGCCGATCGTCTTGGCCGACGGCAACAACGAAGAGACGATCAACAGCGCCTCGGCCTTGTGGACCCGGCCGCGCGCCGACATCACCCCGGAACAGTACAAGGAATTCTACCATCACGTCGGGCACAGCTTCGACGAGCCGTGGCTGACATTGCATGCCCGGGCGGAGGGCGTGCTCGAATACACGCTGCTGCTGTTCGTGCCCTCGACGAAGCCGTTCGACCTGTTCGATCCGGAGCGCAAGCCGCGGCTCAAGCTTTATGTCCGCCGGGTGTTCATCACCGACGAGGGCAACGAACTGCTGCCGCCCTATCTGCGCTTTGTCAAAGGCATCGTCGACAGCGAGGACCTGCCGCTCAACATCAGCCGCGAGATGCTGCAGTCCAACCCGATGGTTGCGCGCATCCGCCAGCAACTCACCCGCCGCGTCTTGACCGAACTCGGCAAGAAGGCGAGCGAGGCGCCGGAAGAGTATGCGACCTTCTGGGACAATTTCGGCGGCGTGCTGAAGGAGGGCCTCTACGAGGACCGCGAACAGCGCGAGGTGCTCTTGGGGCTCGCCCGCTTCCGCTCGACGACGCGCGACGGGCTCGTATCGCTCGACGAGTATGTGGCATCGATGCGCCCGGGCCAGGAGGCGATCTATACGATCACCGGCGACAATCTCGACCTCTTGCAGAAAAGCCCGCAGCTCGAGGGCTTTCGCGCGCGCGGCGTTGAGGTGTTGTTGCTGACCGACCCGATCGACGAATTCTGGGTGCCGTCGGTTGCTGCCTACAGCGACAAGCCGTTCAAATCGGCGACCCGCGGCGGGCTCGATCTCGACAAGATCGCGCCGCCCAACGAGGCGACGGCGGCGGCCGACAAGCCTGCGCCGCCACCGCAGCTCGCCAGCCTGATCGCGATCTTCAAACTGGCCCTGGGCGACGCGGTCAAGGACGTGCGCGGCTCCGAGCGGCTGACCGACAGCGCGGTGTGCCTCGTCGCCGACGAGGGCGACCTCGACATGCACCTCGAACGCCTCCTGAAGCAGCACCGCCAGCTCGACAGCCAGGCCAAGCGCATCCTCGAACTCAACCCGCGCCACCGGCTGATCGAGCGCCTCGCCGCCGCGGTCGGCGACGTCGGCGCCTCGGACCAACTGTCGGAATTCGCCTGGCTGCTGCTCGACCAGGCGCGCATCGTCGAAGGCGAGCAATTGCCCGATCCCTCCGCCTTCGCCCGTCGCCTCGCCCTGCTCCTCGAACGCGGCCTCCCCGCCGCGGGATGACCGGCCTCGCGGCTGCGGGTCGGTGCGTGGAGCCACCGGTTTGCGCTGCTACCGTGCGCCACCGGTTCTCACGTATCATCGATGCGCGGAGAATTTTGTCGAGAATTGAGCGGGTCAGGAGGAAACGATGGCGCACACTGAGCCACTGCGGGCAGGGGGGCGCGGCAAGGTCGTCATCACCTGTGCCGTCACCGGGTCGATCCATACCCCGACGATGAGCCCCTATCTGCCATTGACCCCGGACGAGGTGGCGCGCGATGCGATCGCGGCGGCCGAGGCGGGCGCCGCGATCCTCCACCTGCACGCGCGCGACCCGAAAGACGGACGGCCTACCCCCGATCCCGATGTCTTTATGCAGTTCCTGCCGCGCATCAAACAGGCGACCAACGCCGTCGTCAACATCACCACCGGCGGCGGCCACGGCATGACCCTCGACGAGCGGCTCGCGGCGCCGCTGCGCGCCAAGCCGGAGATGTGCTCCTTGAACATGGGCTCGATGAATTTCGGGCTTTACCCGATGCTGGAGCGCTACAAGGAGTGGAAATACGAGTGGGAGCCGCAGGCCCTCGAAATGACGCGGGATTTCATCTTCCGCAACACCTTCAAGGATATCGAGCGCTCGCTGAAAGAGCTGGGCGAGGGTTGCGGCACAAAGTTCGAGTTCGAGTGCTACGATGTCGGGCACCTCTATAACCTGGCGCATTTTCTCGACCGCGGCCTGGTCAAGCCGCCCCTCTTCGTGCAGACGATCTTCGGCATTCTCGGCGGCATCGGCGCCGATCCGGAAAACCTCGCGCACATGAAGCGCATCGCCGACAAATTGTTCGGCGACAGCTACGCCTGGTCGATCCTCGCCGCCGGGCGCCACCAGATGCCGCTCATTACGATGGGCGCGATCATGGGCGGCAATGTCCGGGTCGGGCTCGAGGATTCGCTGTGGCTCGGACGCGGCCAATTGGCGAAGGGCAATGCCGAGCAGGTCACCCGCATCCGCACGATCCTTGAAAACCTGTCGCTCGAAATCGCCAGCCCCGACGAAGCGCGCTCGCTCCTCGCCCTCAAGGGCGGCGACGACGTGGCTTTTTAGATCGGGTTTCGCTCGCGTTGGATCGCCCCTCTCACCGTCATCCCCGGCTTGACCCGGGGATCTGGTGCTGCGCCGCCGAGATGGCCGGGTCAAGCCCGGCCATGACGAAGTGAGAGGTAATCAATTCGATAGGCTAATGCGCCTGGTCCCAGCTTGTCGCCGAGCCGGTCTCGACGACGAGCGGAACGGAGAGTTCGAGGCGCGGTGCGCAGGCGCCTTCCATGATCCCTTTGACCAGCTGCGCGGTTGCCTCGATTTCGTCTTCGGGGGTCTCGAACAGCAATTCGTCGTGCACCTGCAACAGCATGCGCGCCCTCAATCCCGCCTTCGTCAGTGCCTCGGGCAGGCGTCCCATCGCCCGCTTGATGATGTCGGCGGCCGAGCCCTGCAAGGGCGCGTTGATCGCCTGGCGCTCGGCCCCGGCGCGGCGCGCCGGATTGGCGTCGCGGATGCCGGGGATGAAGCATTTGCGGCCGAAGATCGTCTCGACGTAGCCGGCATTGCGGGCCTCGACCTTGATCCGCTCCATGTAGGCGCGGATGCCGGGAAAGCGCTCGAAATAGGCGCGGATGTAGGCCGCGGCCTCGCCTTGCGGCACACCGATCTGGTTGCCGAGGCCGAAGGCGCTGATGCCATAGATGATGCCGAAATTGATCGCCTTGGCGCGCCGCCTTGTCTGCGGGTCCATGCGGTCGAGCGGCACGCCGAAGACTTCGCTCGCGGTCAGCGCGTGGATGTCGTGGCCGTCCTGGAAGGCGCGCTTCAATTCGGCGATATCGGCGACGTGCGCGGCCAGGCGCAATTCGATCTGGCTGTAATCGGCCGACAGCAGCAGATGCCCGGGCTCGGCCACAAAGGCGCGGCGGATCTTGCGCCCTTCCTCGGTGCGGATCGGGATGTTCTGGATGTTGGGTTCGGATGACGACAGCCGCCCGGTCGCCGTCGCGGCCAGCGCGAACGAGGTGTGGACCCGCCCGGTCTGGCTGTCGATCTGTTCGCCGAGCGCGTCGGCATAAGTCGATTTGAGCTTGGTGAGCTGGCGCCATTCGAGCACCTGCGCCGGCACCGGATGCAACGGCGCCAGAGTTTCGAGGATCGACGCGTCGGTGCCGTAGGCGCCGGTTTTGCCCTTCTTGCCGCCGGGCAGCAGCAACTTCTCGAACAGCACGTCGCCCAGTTGCTTTGTTGAGCCGATGTTGAATTCGTTGCCGACATCGCGCCAGATCGATTGCTCGAGCTCGGCGATGCGCCGGGCGAAATCGCGCGACAAATCGGCGAGCGCCGCGCGGTCGACCTTAACCCCCGAATCTTCCATCGCCGCGACGACCGGCACAAGCGGCCGCTCGATCGTCTCGTAAAAGGCGGTCATGTGCTCGCGCACCAGGCGCGCCTTCAGCAATCCGTGCAGGCGCAACGCCGCGTCGGCGCGCTCGGCGGCGAAACCGCAAGCCGCCGACGGCGCGATCTCGGCGAACGAAACCAGGCTCTTGCCGGTGCCGATCAACCCCTTCAGCGGCGCCAGATCGTGGGCAAAGGCGCGCCGGGTCAATTCCTCGATGCCGTGCTCGACCTGCCCGCCATCGAGCACGTACGACATCAGCATCGTGCAGTCGCAGGGGCCGAGCGCGATCCCGTAGCGCCGCAACAAACGGGCGGCGCCCTTCATGTCGTGGCCGATCTTCAGGACGCCCGGGTTTTCGAAGAGCGGCTTCAGCCGCGCGAGCGCCTCGTCGATCGTGAGGTGAGGGAGCCAACTCTTTTCGTCATGCCCGGACTTGTTCCGGGCATCTGCATCTGCGTCTTCGTTTTCGTGGATGGCCGGGTCAAGCCCGGCCATGACGGCCTGGGAAGGATCTAAGCCAAAACTGGTCTGCCGCTCGGTTGTGCGGTGGCCGAGCGGGATGTAGGCGGCGCGGATAGTGCCCGGGTGTTCCTTATCGTACAGGGGAGATAGCGCGGATGGGATATGCGCAAGAGAAATACCGCACAACTCTGGCCGGCTATTTGGAACGACGCTCGCCGCAACCCAGAGCGCCACTTCGCCGACGTCTCGCGCAGACCTGATCCATTTTTCGAGAGATTCCGCTGTATCAAGGATCTGGTAATTGCGCTCGGCCGAGAAGGGCAGGATGTCGGGGATGACCGGCTCGCTCGGCCCGGCAGGTGCCGCGGCAAGCGCTGCGGCGGGGCCGGCGACGCGCAACCGCATCCGCCCCTCCAGCGCGCGGAACTCCATCGTGCGCAGAAACGGCAGCAGCCGGTCGAGGTCGAGCGGCTTGACCCGCAGATCGGCAAGCGGGCAGGGCAGGGGCACCTCGTCGTCGAGCTTGACCAATTCCTTCGACAGCCGCGCCTTGGCTTCGTTTTCGATCAGCGACTGGCGGCGCTTCGGCTGCTTGATCTCCGACGCCCGGGCGAGGAGGGTGTCCAGATCGCCATAGGCGTTGATCAGCTCGGCCGCGGTCTTTACCCCGATGCCCGGTACCCCCGGTACGTTGTCGACGCTGTCACCGCACAAGGCCTGCACGTCGACGACCTTTTCGGGGCCGACGCCGAACTTTTCGCGCACCTCGGCGTCGCCGATCGGGCGGTTGCGGATCGGGTCGAACATCGTCACCTTGTGGTTGACGAGCTGCATCATGTCCTTGTCGGACGACACGATCGTCACGATCGCGCCGGCTTCGACGGCGTGGCGCGCGTAGGTCGCGATCAGATCGTCGGCCTCGAAATCGTGCATCTCGATACGGCAGACGCCGAACGCGTCGGTCGCCTCGCGCACCAGCGCAAATTGCGGTACGAGGTCGTCGGGCGGCGCGCCGCGATTGGCCTTGTAGGCGTCGTAGATGCGGTTGCGGAACGAGGCGCCGGCGGCATCGAACACCACCGCGATATGGTCGGCGTCAGTTTCCGACAGCAGCTTCGCCAGCATGTTGGTGAAGCCGAGGACGGCCGCGGTCGGCGTCCCGTCCGAGCGGGTCAAGGGCGGCAGGGCATGATAGGCGCGGAAGATGAAGCCCGAGCCGTCGATCAGAAAAACATGGTGCGGGGCGGCCGATGCCGGCATCGGAGCAGGCGCCGGGCTCTCGGCGACGACAGCGGCGATGTCATCCATGCGCGGCATTCCCCTGTTCGGGCGCGGCATCGGCGGATGGCGCGACGCCTGGGTTGATGAACACTCGCGAGCAATAGGGGCATTCGACGCGCCCCGATGGCATCAGGTTGAGGTACACCTTGGGATGGCCGGCGCTTCCGGGGCCGCCGGCGCAGGCGGTCACGATCTCTTTGATCTCGATGGTCTCGAAAGGGGTCATCTGCGGTCCGGGAAAAGCTGCGGGCCGGCGGGCCGCCAGCCCGCCCGTTGACCGGCCGCCGGTTGACCGTCCGATGGCCCGGATGATACCCGTTGCCGCGGCACAAGCAAATGATCCGCTCGCCTGCGATACGAGGTCAAGAGGCGGCGCCGCGACGCCGCGGATGGTATGCCGTGCTGCTGCTGCCCCTGGCGCT
>DATLTH010000520.1:0-5395 GCA_035533695.1 Allostellaceae bacterium
GCCCGGTGTGGAATAACGGAGGGACCGGATCATGCAGACCGCGTTGCGTCTCTTGGACAAGGACATGATGGACAAGCAGCGGGCGTTGGATGCGGCCCTCGGCCAGATCGAGCGCGCCTTCGGCAAGGGCTCGATCATGAAATTGGGCTCGCGCGATGCGGCTTCCGATGTCGACGTGATTTCCACGGGGTCATTGGGGCTCGACATTGCGCTCGGCATCGGCGGGCTGCCGCGCGGCCGGGTCGTCGAGATTTACGGCCCGGAAAGCTCGGGCAAGACCACCCTTGCGCTGCACGTCATCGCCGAGGCGCAGAAGGGCGGCGGCACCTGCGCCTTTATCGACGCCGAGCACGCGCTCGACCCGGGCTATGCGAAAAAGCTCGGGGTCGACATCGACAACCTCTTGATCTCGCAGCCCGACGCCGGCGAACAGGCGCTCGAGATTGCCGACACCTTGGTGCGCTCCGGGGCGATCGACGTGCTGGTCATCGATTCGGTCGCCGCCCTGGTGCCGCGCGCCGAACTGGAAGGCGAGATGGGCGACAGCCACATGGGGCTGCACGCGCGGCTGATGAGCCAGGCCTTGCGCAAGCTGACGGGCTCCATCTCGCGCTCGCGCTGCATGGTGATCTTCATCAACCAGATTCGCATGAAGATCGGCGTCATGTTCGGCAACCCGGAAACCACAACCGGCGGCCAGGCGCTCAAATTCTACGCGTCGGTCAGGCTCGACATCCGCCGCATCGGCGCGCTCAAGGACCGCGACCAGATGATCGGCAACCAGACCCGGGTCAAGGTGGTCAAGAACAAGATGGCGCCGCCGTTCAAGGTGGTTGATTTCGACATCATGTACGGCGAAGGGATTTCCAAGCGCGGCGAGTTGATCGATCTCGGGGTGCAGGCCGGCGTCGTCGAGAAATCGGGCTCGTGGTTCTCCTATGACGGCCAGCGCATCGGCCAGGGGCGCGAGAACGCCAAGCTCTTTCTGAAAGAGCATGGCGAGATCGCCGAAACGATCGAGCGCGCGATCCGCGCCAATGCCGGCCTCGTTGCCGATGCGATGATGGCCGCTCCCGGCGACGTCGCCGCCGAGGAGTAGGTGCGCATCAGCGTTCGGCGATCGCTCGGATTAGCCGCCTGTCCGCCTCCGGCAGTCTCCAGCCGCCGTTAACCATGCCGAACTGTTAACCACTCCCTAACGATAGCTCCGCTCTACTGTGAGGATGCTGGTGCGCCGCGCCGCAGGCGCCGAAATTGCGATATCTCGGATCGAGGTTCCTCCGGTAATTCTGGCGGTCGCAGCCCTCGCGGCGCTGTACGGTTGGGCGGTCGTCGCGCTGACCCCGACCCATCCGGGATCGATCGGCCTCAACCTCGATGCGCTCGGCACCGACTGGATGGTGTTCTACGGCGGTGTCCGCTGCTTCTTCGACGGCAATTTAGCCGGGCTGTTCGATGGCGAGCGCTTCACGACCTATCTCAATTCCGCCTTCGCGGGCTGGCTGTCCCAGCCGTTGATCCTGCGGGCGTGGCTCTACCCGCCGACGACCCTGCTGGCGATGCTGCCTTTCGGCCTGCTGCCCTTCGCCCTGTCCTATGCCGCCTTTCAGGTCGCGACCGCCGGCTTGCTGGCCGCGGTGCTGTGGTTTGGCGCGGACCGGCCCAACGCCCGGATTTGGGCCATCGGTGCCGCGCTGCTCGGCCCGGCCGCGGCGATCAATGCCGCGATGGGACAGAACGCGTTTTTGACCACGGCACTTCTGGTCGGCGGGTTTCGCGTTTTGCGGACGCGACCGGCGCTCGGCGGCATAATCCTCGGGCTGCTGACGATCAAGCCGCAACTCTGGCTGCTCGTTCCGGTCGCGCTCGCCGCCGGACGCGAGTGGCGGGCATTGGCCTGGTCGATCGCCGCGGCGGCGGCACTCGCGGTGGCGAGCCTTTTGGTGTTCGGCGTCGAAATCTGGCGGCAATGGCTCGAGCTTGCTCTGGGCGGCATCGCGAACCCGCAATATGCATCGCTCGAATTCAATAGAGTGTGGGGCGACAGCATCTATGCCTGCCTGGTTTCCAGCGGCCTGTCGCATGCTCTGGCCACCATCGCGCAGGGGCTGGGCACGCTGTTGGGCGCCGGGCTTGCCTACAGCGCGTTTCGCCGGCCCCTGCCGGGTGACCGGAAAATCGTCGTGCTGCTCGCCGCTGCGATCCTTGCCGCGCCGCATTCGTCGCTCGCCGACACCGTGCTGCTGGCAACTGCCGTCGGCCTGTGGATCGGCGACGCGGCACAGGGCGATGCCTCGCTGGCGGCCTGGACCGCGGCGCTCGCGATCTGGCTGGCGCCGGTCTTCAACCCGCCGATGGCCTCGCCGGTCGGCCGGTTGACCCCGCTATTGATCCTCGCCTTCATCATTGTGACGATGACGCGGAGGGCACAGCCGGACCGCGTGGCGGTACCCATGCCGCGGCCTCCGTTGGCCGCCGGGGAACAGGCTCTGAAGCGATGAACCGGGCCGACGCGAAGACCGGCGACGAACCTCGCGCCGCTCAGGTTGCGAGCCGCTTCCGCCCGGCCGGCGTTGCCTGGGACGGCCTCATCCCCTCGTGGCCGCTGATCGTCGGCCTCGCGGTGTTCGGCCGCCAGCTCGCGGTGCGCCTGGCGCTGCTGCACGACCCGGACACCTATCTGCACATCGCGACCGGAAACTGGATCCTGGCGCATCGCATGCTGCCGATGCACGATCCGTTCTCGCACAGCATGCCGGGCGCGACCTGGTTATCGGCGGAGTGGCTGGCGCAAATCATTCTCGCCGTAACTTACGACGCGCTCGGCTGGGCCGGCCCGATCCTGCTCACGGCGACAAGCGTGGCCGTCGCCATTGCCATCTTGACCCATTACCTGCTGCGGCGGTTGGAGCCGCTGCCGGCGCTGATCGCAACGATCGCCGCCACCGCGCTATTGCTGCAGCATGTCCTCGCCCGGCCGCACATCGTGGCCTTGCCGCTTCTGGTCCTGTGGTCGGCGCTGCTGTTCCGCGCGCGGGACGACGGCCGCGGACCGCCATTCCTGGCGCTTCCGGTCATCGTGCTGTGGGCCAATCTGCACGGCACCTTCATGTTCGGGTTGGCGCTGGCGGCGTTTCTCGGCGGCGAGGCGGTGCTCTATCCCGGCCCCGGGCGATCGCGTTGGGCGGAGGGGCGGTTATGGGCCGTCTTTGTGCTGGTCGCGATCGGCGCCGCGTTGGTGACGCCATTTGGCGTCGCGGGACTGATGCAGCCGATCCGGCTCAGCCAGATGCCGGCATTGCAATCGACGTTTTCCGAATGGCTGAGCCCCAATTTCCAGACCTCGCCGGTGCTGGAGATGTGGATCTTGGGCATGCTTTTCATCGGTTTCGCCATCCCGGGGCGGATGCCGATGACGCGCCTCGTCCTGCTCCTCGGCCTCGTGCATATGACGCTCCAACACGTGCGCCATGCCGACCTGCTTGCCGTGGTCGGCCCGCTCGCCGTGGCCGCCCCGCTGGCGCGCAACCTGGCCGAACTTGCCGGGGGAGAGGCGCCGTCGCGGCTGATCAGCTGGGCCACCCGCCTCGTCCGCCGGCCCGGCCTTGCGGCCGTCGCGCTGATCGTCGCGATCGGCGTCGCATTCGCTTTGCCGACCGCGTTGCGCCCGATTGTCCGCCCGGACGACATGGTGACCCCCGGCGCCGCGCTCGCCGCTGCCCAGCGCATGGGGCTGACGGGGCCGGTGTTCAACAGCGAGGCGTTTGGCGGCTATTTGATCTTTCGCGGCGTGCCGACCTTTATCGACGGGCGGATCGAAATGTACGGCAACGACTTCCTGGCGCAGGAAGTCAAAGCCGAGCACGGCGACGAGACCGTGTTGACGCAACTGCTCGCCCGCTATCACATCGCCTGGGCATTGCTGATGCCCGGCGAGGGCGCCGTCGAGGTGATGAGCCACCTGGCCGGCTGGGAACGGGTCTACGCCGACAAGTACGCGGTGGTCTTCCGACGCGCCGCCAAGCCACTCTAAGCGCCGCCTGGAACCATGCGATCGCCGGCCACGGCAGGGAAATGCGCGCCGCCTCTTGCATGGCGATGCGAAAGCCCCACAATCGTGGCATGCAATCGACCAACGATATCCGCACCGCCTTTCTCGACTACTTCGCCCGTCACGATCACGAGGTCGTGGCGTCGAGCCCGCTGGTGCCGCGCAACGATCCGACCCTCTTGTTCACCAACGCCGGCATGGTGCAGTTCAAGAACGTCTTCACCGGCGTCGAGAAGCGAGCCTACCAGCGCGCCGCCACCGCGCAGAAATGCGTGCGCGCCGGCGGCAAGCACAACGACCTCGAAAACGTCGGCTATACCGCCCGGCATCACACGTTTTTCGAGATGCTCGGCAATTTCTCGTTCGGTGATTATTTCAAGGAGCGGGCGATCGAGCTCGCCTGGAACCTGATCGTCCGCGAGTTCGGGCTCGACCGCGACCGGCTGCTGGTCACGGTCTACGCCGAGGACGATGACGCCGCCCGGCTCTGGGCCAAGGTAGCCGGCCTGCCCGAGGCGCGCATCATCCGCATCGCGACGTCGGACAATTTCTGGGCGATGGGCGACACCGGGCCGTGCGGCCCGTGCTCGGAGATCTTCTACGATCACGGCGAGGCGATCCCCGGCGGTCCGCCCGGCAGCCCCGAGGAGGACGGCGACCGCTTTGTCGAGATCTGGAACCTCGTCTTCATGCAGTTCGAGCAGCAGCCGGGCGGCGAGCGCCTCGCCCTGCCGCGCCCCTCGATCGACACCGGCATGGGCCTCGAGCGGATCGCCGCGATATTGCAAGGCAAGCACGACAATTACGACATCGACCTGTTTCGCGCCCTGATACTGGCGTCGGCCGAAGCTTCGGGGGTGGCCGCGGACGGGCCGCACGCGGTGTCGCACCGCGTTATCGCCGATCACTTGCGCGCCGCCGCCTTCCTGATTGCCGACGGCGTGCTGCCGAGCAAGGAGGGGCGCGGCTACGTGCTGCGGCGCATCATGCGGCGGGCGATGCGCCACGCGCAGATGCTCGGCTGCAAAGAGCCGCTGATGTGGCGGCTTGTCCCGGCATTGGTGCAGCAGATGGGGGCGGCCTATCCCGAACTGCTGCGCGCCCAGCCGCTGGTCAGCGAGACCTTGCGGCTCGAGGAGGAGGGATTCCGGCAAACCCTGGGCCGCGGACTGGCATTGCTGGAGGACATGGCCGCCGGCAAAGGACTGAAGGACGACCAGACGCTCGATGGCGGTGTTGCCTTCACCCTTTACGATACCTTCGGCTTTCCGCTCGACCTGACGCAGGACATTTTGCGGCCTCGCGGCATCGCGGTCGATGTCGATCGGTTCGATCAGGAAATGG
>DATLTH010000521.1:0-3719 GCA_035533695.1 Allostellaceae bacterium
GCTGGCAGCAGACCGCCGCCGATGACAGCCGTGCGCCGCTCATCCACCTCACCCTCCCACGCCTGCGGCGTGGGCCCCTCCCTCTCCCCCCTGAAGGGCGGAGAGGGGAAACACGGGCGCCGCGCTCACTCCCTCTCCGCCCGCCATGGCCCATTGGGGGGCGGAGAGGGTTGGGGTGAGGTGGGGGAGTCGCCGCCGGTCAGGGGCTGCTAGTGCTCGCCCTTGGTGGACTGGCTTTTGCGTCGCCCTGGGTGCTGGCCGCGCTGGCCGCGCTGCCGGTCATCTGGTGGCTATTGCGAGTGACGCCGCCGGCGCCGCGCCGCATCGCCTTCCCGGCGATCCGCCTGCTGCTCGGGCTCGTCCCGCGCGAGGAGACCCCGGCGCGCACGCCGTGGTGGCTGATCCTGCTGCGCACGGTGATCGCGGCGCTGATCATCATCGCGCTGGCCGAGCCGCTGATCAATCCGCCGGCGCATCTGGCCGGCAACGGCCCGGTCGCGCTGGTCATCGACGATGGCTGGGCGGCCGCACGCACCTGGGACGAACGCCGGGCCGCGGCGATCGACATTCTCGCCGAAGCGGAGCGGGAGGACCGCGAGGTCATCCTGCTGACGACGGCGCCGCCCGCCTCGGACGAGGCGGCCCCGCCGCTGGCGCCGATGCGCGCCGTCGACGCGCGGGCAGCGGTGCAGGCATTGCAGCCGAAGCCGTGGCCGGACGACAGGCAAATGGCGCTCTCCCGCCTGCAGGCGATGCCATTGCCGCAGGGCAGCGTTGCCGTCTGGCTCAGCGACGGGGTCGATGACGGCGCCGCAAATGGCGCCCCAAATGGCGCCGCTGGGGCGCTCGCCGCCTACCTCGCCGGTCGCGGCACATTGCGCGTCATCACGGCTTCGCCGGCCGACGCTCCGCGCCTCCTCGCCGCCGACGCCGCCCCGAACGAGCTGGCGGCGAAAGATCTCGGCGTCGTCGTGCGCTCGCTGCCGGCATCGGAGCCGCGTCCGGTCGCGGTGCGCGCGACCGGCGACAATGGCGCGGTGCTCGCCCGCGAAACTGCAACCCTCGCGCCCGGCGACACGTCGGTTTCGCTGCGCCTGACATTGCCGACCGAATTGCGCAACCGGGTGACCCGCATCGCCGTCGAGGGCGAGGGTTCGGCGGGCGGCGTGCTGCTGATTGACGAGCGCTGGCGGCGCCGGCCGGTCGGCATCGCGGCGCCGCGCAACGCCGGGGGGCAACCGCTGCTCAGCGAGACCTACTACCTCGAACGCGCGCTCGCTCCGTTCACCGAAATCCGCCGCGGCTCCGCCACCGATCTGCTGAAGCGCAACATCGCCGTGCTGATCTATGCGGATAGCGGGCCGGATTCGCCGGCCGAAGAAGCGACGGTGCGCAAATGGATCGAAGGGGGCGGCGTTCTGCTGCGGTTTGCCGGGCCGCATCTCGCCGAGCAGAGCGACCATCTGCTGCCGGTGCGGCTGCGCCGGGGCGGACGCACGATCGGCGGCGCATTGTCGTGGGAGAAGCCGGCCAGGCTCGCGCCGTTCGCCAGTGACAGCCCGTTTGCCGGTCTGCCGATCCCGGCCGACGTCACGGTGTCGCGACAGGTTCTCGCCGAGCCCGACCTCGACCTCGCCAACCGGACCTGGGCCCGGTTGGCCGACGGCACCCCGCTGGTGACCGGCATGAAGCTGGGCAAGGGCTGGTCGGTGCTGGTCCACACCACGGCCAACGCGGATTGGTCGAACCTGGCGATTTCCGGGCTCTTCGTGCAGATGCTGCGGCGGATCGTGGCGATGAGCCAGGGGGTCGCGGCGGTAAGCGAGGGAGCATTGCCGCCGGTCGAGACGCTCGACGGGTTTGGCCGGTTGCAGCATGCGCCGCCGACCGTCAAGCCGATTGCCGGCAAGGACATCGCCACCGCCATGCCGTCGCCGCGCCATCCGCCGGGGTTTTACGGCACCGTCGACGCGCGGCGCGCCCTCAACCTGTCATCCGCCATCACCGCGTTGAAGCCGATCGGCGATCTGCCCGCCGGCGCCGTCCGCGAGACCTTCGGACACAAGAGCGCCGAGATCGATTTCCGTCCGCCGCTCTTGGCGGCGGCCTTCCTGCTCGCGCTCTGCGATCTGGTGATTGCGCTTGCGTTGCGCGGCCTGTTGCGGCGACGCCCGGTGGGCGCGGTCGCCGGGGCGGCGCTGGCGCTGCTCCTGCTGCCGGCCGGCGCGCGGGCCGACGATGCGTTTGTCGTGCGCGCGACATCCCAGCTGCGTCTTGCCTATATCATCACCGGCAACGATGCCGTCGACGCGGTGAGCCGCGCCGGCCTCGTCGGCCTCGACGCGACGCTCAGCCGCCGCACTGCGGTCGAAACCGGCGCACCGCTGGGCGTCGATATCGAGAGCGACGAACTGGTATTTTTTCCGTTGCTTTACTGGCCGGTAACGCCGCAGCAGGCCCCGCCCTCGCCGCAGGCTGCCGAGCGGATCAACCGCTATCTGGAAACCGGCGGCACGATCCTCTTCGACACGCGCAATTCGGGCGAGGAGACCCCCGGCGTTTTCGGCAATGCCGCTTCCTCGCAAGCCCAGCTGCGGCGTCTCGTTGCCGCCGTCAAGATCCCGCCGCTGGTGCCGATCCCGCCCGATCATGTGCTGACCAAGTCTTTCTATCTGCTGCACGAATTTCCCGGTCGCTGGAACAGCGGTCAGGTGTGGATCGAGCCGGTCGAGGACCGCGTCAATGACGGGGTGGCGAGCGTCATCGTCGGCGGCAACGACTGGGCCGGCGCGTGGGCGGTCGACGACCAGGATCGCCCGATGTTTCCTTGCGTCCCCGGCGGCGAGCAGCAGCGCGAGATGGCGATGCGGTTTGGCGTCAACCTCGTCATGTACGTCCTGACCGGCAACTACAAGTCCGATCAGGTGCACGTGCCGGCGATCCTCGAGCGGCTCGGCCAATGAAGCCGCCGGCGGGACGGGCGCGATGATCGCCGCGATCGGCGGCAGTGCCTACACGCTGGCGACGGCGCCGTTGCTGCCGTGGTGGGTGATCGCGGCGTTCGCCGGCGCCGCCGTGCTGCTGCTGGCGCTCGGCCTGTGGCGGGGCGCGCGCGGCATCCTGTGGCGCAGCGGTGCGCTGGCGATGCTGCTGGCGATCCTGGTCAACCCCTCGCTCGTTGCGGAGAAGCGGTCGCCGCTGCGCGATGTCGCGGTCATCGTTGTCGACGACTCGCCAAGCCAGCAGATCGGCCACCGCCAGGAGGTCACCGAGACCGCGCTGAAGGCGCTGACCGGGCGGCTCGCGCATCAGCCTGATCTCGACGTGCGGGTGATCCGCGCCGGCAAGCCGCGGCCCGGCAGCGGCGACGACGGCACCAGGCTGTTTACTGCCTTGGGCCACGCGATGGCCGACATCCCGCGGCAGCGGCTCTCCGCCGTCGTCATGATTACCGACGGACAGGTCCATGATGTTCCGACCGGCGATGTTGCGGCCTATGCAAAGCAATTGGGCGCGCCGTTGCACGTGCTGCTGTCCGGACATCGCAACGAGGGCGATCGCCGCCTCGTCGTCGCCGCGGCGCCGAGCTTTGCCCTGGTCGGCAAGGAGATGAAGCTGACGGTCCGCGTCGAGGATCGGCCGATGCCCGCCGCGCATGCCGCGGCCGGGGGCGAAACTCAGGCCCGGCTGACGTGGCGCAAAGACGGCGGTGCGCCGCA
>DATLTH010000522.1:0-3832 GCA_035533695.1 Allostellaceae bacterium
ATCGTCGATCGCGTAGGCCGACAGGCAGAGCTCGGGGAACACCATCAGCGCAACCCCGGCCTTGTCGCCGGCCTCGACCATATCGAGCGCCCGGTCGCCATTCTTCGCCGGCTCGGCGATCGCAACCGCCGGCACGCACGCCGCGACGCGCACGAACTGGTGGCGATAGGGAGAGAAAAACGCGTTCATCAGCGGCAAGCAGCGATGATCCCGGCCATTCGTCAACTTAAAATACTCAATGTGAGTATATTATTGCTCCCCGGCAAGCACGACAACCCCAAGCCGCTTTGCCGCGTTGCTCAGCGCATCGTCCTTCGTGGCAAGCGGAACGCCGAGGCGCATCGCCAGTTCGAGATATGCCGCATCATAGGCGGTGAGACGCTCCTCACGCGCCAGATCAAGCGTGCGCGCGAAGGCGCGCGCCGATGTCTGTTCGTCCACACGGATCGCCAGACTTTCCAGTCTGCCAATGAAATCGGCGCTTTCTGCCGGCGTGATGCGGCGCCGCCGCTCGGCAATCGCCAGCACATTGGCGACTTCGATATGCCAGATCGATGGAACCGAAGCGGCCTCGGCGGCCAGGCGTTCGAGCACAAGGCGGGTGCCGGGCGTGGCTTCGTCTTCGAAGCACCAAGTGAGAGCAAGCGATGCATCGAGCACCAGATCGGTCAACGTCGACCTTCTTCAATGAGTTGCTTAATCGGAACGCCCAAGGTTCGCCCCTTGGCGAATTCCTTGAGCCGTTCCACGGCCTCGCGCCGCCGCACGAGATCGGTTCCGTCAACCGGAACGAGCCGCGCGATCGGCTTGCCGTGCTTGGTGATCGTGATGTGCTCGCCGCGCGCGACGCGTTCGAGCAGCGCGGGCAGATGAGTTTTGGCCTCGTAGGCACCAACTTCGTCGGACATATCTACGTTCCAACCAGTCTCAGACCAGTCTATTAGGTCGTGCGTTGCCGCTCAATCGGCGAATGGGTCGCGCACCAGCACGGTGTCGTCGCGCTCGGGGCTGGTCGACAGCATCGCGACCGGCGCGCCGATCAATTCTTCGAGGCGGCGGATGTACTTGATCGCGGTTGCCGGCAATTGCGCCCAGGAGCGCGCGCCCTGGGTGCTTTCCCGCCAGCCCTCGGCGCTCTCGTAGACCGGGGTGATCTCGGCCTGCGCCGAGGTTCCGGCCGGCACGTAATCATAGGTCTCGCCGCCGCGGCGATAGGCGGTGCAGATCTTGATCTCGTCGAAGCCGTCGAGCACGTCGAGCTTGGTCAGCGCGATGCCGTCGATGCCGGCGGTCTTGATCGCCTGGCGCACCGCCACCGCGTCGAACCAGCCGCAGCGCCGCCGCCGTCCGGTCACCGTGCCGAACTCGCGGCCGCGATCTCCCAGGGCCTCGCCGATCTGGTCGGTCAGCTCGGTCGGAAACGGGCCGCTGCCGACCCGCGTCGTGTAGGCCTTGGTGATGCCGAGGACAAAGCCGATCGCCGACGGCGCGATCCCCGACCCGGCGGCGGCCTGCCCGGCGACGGTGTTCGACGAGGTGACGTACGGGTAGGTGCCGTGGTCGACGTCGAGCATCGCCCCCTGCGCACCCTCGAACAGGATGCGGCGGCCGGCGCGTCGCGCTTCGTCGAGCAGCCGCCAGGCGGGTGCCGCGTAGGGCAGGATCTTGGGGGCGATCTCGCGCAGCCCGGCGACCAGTTCGGCGCGGTCGAACTCCGGCGCGTCGAGGCCGCGCAACAGCGCGTTGTGGTGCAGCAGCAGATCGTCGAGGCGATCTTCGAGAGCCGCCGGATCGGCGAGGTCGCAGACCCGCACCGCGCGGCGCCCGACCTTGTCCTCGTAGGCGGGGCCGATGCCGCGCCCGGTGGTGCCGATCCGCTTGTCGCCGCGACGCTCCTCGCGCGCGCGGTCGAGCCGGCCATGCGACGGCAGGATCAGCGCGGCGTTGTCGGCCAGCTTCAGGTTGGAAGGCGAGATCGCGAGCCCCTTCGCCCGCATCACCCCGATTTCGGCGACGAGCGCCCACGGATCGACGACGACGCCGTTGCCGATGATCGACAATTTGCCCGGCCGCACGACCCCCGACGGCAACAGGCTCAGCTTGTATTCGACATTGCCGACGACGAGCGTATGTCCGGCGTTGTGGCCGCCCTGAAAGCGCACGACGATCTCGGCGCGCTCCGACAGCCAATCGACGATCTTGCCCTTGCCCTCGTCGCCCCATTGGGCGCCGACCACCGCGACATTGGCCATGCTGTCTCCCCGATGTCTAGCGCCGGCCGGCAGCGGCGGCGACCGCCAGCGGCTCGCCGGCGTCCAGCAATACATGGTCGCAATCGAGCCGGCGCGCCTCCTGCGCCCAGTCGGCGACGGGCTGCAATGCCGCGACGGTGCTCCACCCCTCGCCGCGCAGGGCGGCGGCGCGGCCGCGATCGGCGCCAAACGCCACCAATAGCCGCCGGCATGGCCGGGCCTCGGGCAGGGTGCGCAGGATCGTATCGGTGTAGAGGGTGAACCCGGTTGCCGGCTCGGGGGACGCCGGGTCGCCCGCCTCGTAGCGGCCGCCGCGGCCAAGCTCGCCAAGCGGCCCGAGCGCGGGATCGACCCGCGCGAAAAACGTGAAGCTGATGCCGGAGTGGTATTCGAAGCCGCGGTTCTCGACCGGGTCGACGGTGACCTTGAGCGACGGCATCACGACGGCGAGCCCATCGAGCACCGCGCCGAGCCGGTCGCGCTCGGCCCTGGCGCGCTCCGGCAGGGCGAGAGCGGCGAGGGCGCGACGCGTCGCCCCGCCGGAGCCCGCGGCGCCGACCAGCGCGGCCAGCAATTCGCCGGCCTCGCCGGCAACGCCCGCGACCGCCGCGGCGTCCTTGCGGTCGAGCGCGGCGCGCAACGCCGCGGCCCGCTCCTCGGCGATCCCGAAAGCGTCGACCACCGCCGGCACCAGGGTCGGCAGGGTCAGATCGACCGAAAGATGCGGCACCCCGACCGCCATCAGCGCCTCGCCCGCGACCGCGATGACCTCGACATCGGCGGCCGGAGCGGCAGCGCCGATCAATTCGGCGCCCACCTGCCCGACCTGCCGCTCGGGCCGCATCTGCGAACCCTTGACCCGCAACACCTGGCCGGCATAGCTCAAGCGCAGCGGCCGCGGCCGCTGCAAGAGGCGCGTCGCGGCAATGCGCGCAACCTGCGGCGTCATGTCGGCGCGCACCCCGACCATGCGGTGCGAGATCGGGTCCATCGTGCGAAACGTATCGCTGGCCATCGCGGCGCCGGCGCCGGACAGCAGCGTCTCCTCGAACTCGACGAGCGGCGGCTTGACCCGCTCGTAGCCGTGCGACGCCATGACGCCCATCAGCCGCGCCGTGACCTCGGCCTCGATTTCCGCTTCCGGCGGCAACGAGTCGTAGAGCCCGGCGGGGAGCAGGGCCGGATGCGGCACATCATTCATCGCCGGGCCGCGAGCTGAAGTTTGCCATCGCAGCCATTGTGCACCACGGCGACATCATGAACAGGCGGAAAGCGCTCCGCCGCGGGCAAAAAGCCGAATGCGACAATCGCGACCGCGGCGTCGCCGAACGGGGATCTGTCCCGGCGGCTCAATCGATGCCCATCTGCCACCGATTCGCGATTTGCCTCTTGCACCGAGACACGATTATCCACAGTATAAGATACGCCGTCTGTTCCCCCACCTCGACGGTGCACGTCCGTTCCGTCCGCTAGGACGGGACCCGAAACCCCGGCCACCCCCCGGCCGGGGTTTCGCATTTCAATCCGGCGCGCTAGAACTGCATCGCCTTGGCCTGGAGTACATTGGGCAGGCGGCGCAC
>DATLTH010000523.1:0-5279 GCA_035533695.1 Allostellaceae bacterium
TGCCGCGCGCTTGTAATGCACGCGTAGGGCATCATCGATTTCCTGGTATATATCCGTCATCTTGCCCCTGAAATGCGGCTTAGCCCAACGGCCTGCCCTTCCGGGCGATGAAGTCGGGGAAGGCGTCTTCGGCCTTGGCGCCCTTGACGACGTGCGTCGTGAAATGGCGCTCCTCGGCCCATTGCTCTTCGAGGTTTTCGGTCATCTGCTTCAGCAGCAATTGCTTGATGCCCATCACCGCGGCGCGGTTGTTGCCGGCGATGGTTTTCGCCAGTTCCATCGTCTTCGCCCGCAATTCGCCGCGCGGCACGAGGTGGTTGAGGAGGCCGATGCGGTAGGCTTCCTCCGCCTCCACCACGCGCGCCGAGAACAAGAGTTCCTTGGCGATCGGCCAGCCGACCTGGTTGGGCAATGTCCAGGTGCTGTTGATGCGGCCGTAGGCGGCGGCGAGAAAGCGGAATTTCGTATGCTCGCAGCCCACCCGCATGTCGAACGAAGAGGCGAGCACCGCCGCCCCGCCAAAGGCCAGCCCGTTCATCATGCCGATCGTCGGCTTGGTGCAGAGGCCGAGATCCAGGCTGAAGCGGCCGGTGCGCAGCCGGTCGAGCTCCTCCTCGCTGTAGCGGCGGTCGTCCTCGCGCTGTTCGTGGATGTCGCCGCCGGCCGAAAACGCGCGGCCGGCGCCGGTCAGCACGATACAGCCGACGCCCTCATCGGCCTCAAAGGCTTTGACGGCGTCGTGCAACTCGCGCGACAGAAGCCGGTTCATCGCGTTGAGCTTGTCCGGCCGGTTCAGCGTGATGGTGCCGACGCCGTCTTCGGCCTCGACGAGGATCGTTTCGTAGCTCATCGCATTCTCCTTCAGCGCGGAACATCGCCCCACACGACATAGCGCTGGCGCGGCCGCGGTTCGCGGCCCTCTTCGGCCAGCTTGCGGTTGTGCGCGGCCACCAGGTCGAGCAGCGGATCGCTCGCGACATTGGCGAGGCCGTGCGCGCGCAACAGCGCTTCGATCTCCTCGCGCGGCCGCCCGCCGTAAAACGGCAGCTGATCGCCAATCGCGGCGTATTCCGGGCTGGTGCGAGCGTTTTCGCGCTGCGGCGGCGCCGCGGCCTCGTTGTATTGCGCGCCGTCGATGATCGCGAGCCGCCCGCCCGGCCGCAACAGCCGGAGCCATTCGTCGATCGCCGCCTGCGGATGCGGCAAGGTCCACAATACATGCCGGCTGATCGCGAGGTCGAAGCTCGCCGGCGCAAACGGCAGGTTTTCGGCGTCGGCCTGCTCGAAGCGGATGGCAAGGCCTTGCGCTGCCGCCTTCGTCTTCGCGGCGGCGATCATCGCCGGGGCGAAATCGACGCCGGTGACGCGGTGGCCGCGCGCCGCCATCTCCAGACTGAGAAACCCGGTGCCGCAGCCGGCGTCGAGCGCGTCGCGTGCCGGGCCGGCCGGCATGACCAGATCGAGGATGCGGTCCCACGCCGCGCGCTCGGCCGGGCTGCCGATCGAGTGCCCGAAATCCTCGTCGAAATGCGATGCCCGGCGGTCCCAGTGCGCCGCGACCTGCGCCTTGACCGGGTCGAGTGGCGCCGCGCTCATTTCAGCCCCACCACTTCGGCCAATGCCTCGACCTGCTCGGTGTAGCGGCTGACCGGGTTGAGCAGCAGATGACTGGCCCCCATCGCGATGATCTCCTCCAGACGTTCGCGCACCTCTTCGGGCGTCCCGTGGATGCCGCAAATGTCGGTGCCGGGCGGGTTGTGATAGACCTCGGTGAACCAGCGCAGAAGCTCGCGCCGCGCCACCTCCGGCCGCTCGTCGACCGAAATGAAGAGGCGCTTCGAGATCGGAAATTTCGCCGGGTCGCGCCCCTTTTCTGCGAGCGCCGCCTTGAGGACCGGCACCGAGGCGCCAAAATCGGCGATGCGCGAGCCGCCCGAGCCCATCCAGCCGTCGGCGAGCGATGCGGTGCGGCGAATGGCGTTGGGGTGGCCGACCCCCATCCAGATCGGCAGCGGCTTTTGCACCGGCTTCGGCAGCATCGCCTCGTCCTTGAGGTGGTAGAAGCGGCCCTGGTAGGTGACCTTCTCCTCATTCCACAACGCCCGGATGATATCGAGCTCCTCGCGGAAGCGGGCGACGCGGCCCTCCGTCGGCACTTCGAACTGGCGGTAATGGTGCTCGCGGCCGATGCCAACGCCGAGGATCGCCCTTCCGCCCGAAACATAGTCGAGGCAGGCCCATTGATGGGCGACCATCAAGGGGCTGTGGATCTGCAGCACGACGACCGAGGCGCCGAGGCGGATTTTCGAGGTCACCGCCGCCGCATAGGTCAGCACCACGACCGGGTCGAAACACATCACGTGGTCGAGCGTGTTCTCGGTGACCCAGAGATCGCGGAAGCCGAGCGCCTCGGCGCGCGTCGCTACCTGCCGCACGGCACCCATGTCGATCGGCTCGGGCGAGCGGTGCGGCAACGACATGCCGAACGCGATCTGGTCCTTCAGTGCCATGACGGAGTCCTTTTGCACCCATTGCCCCTCACCCCGACCCTCTCCCCGCCAGCGGGGAGAGGGAGCGAAGCGGCGCTTCGTGAAAAAATCCTGTCCTCGGTATGTACAGCGGTGCAGCTGCGTTCCCTCTCCCCGCTTGCGGGGAGAGGGACAGGGTGAGGGGCGCTTGGCGGCCTCACACCTTCTCGATCAGCTCCATCTGCGCGCCGTCGGGGGCTTCGATGAAGGCGACATGGTGGCCGTTGTTGACCTGCTCCAGCATGACGTGCGCGCCATTGCTCTTCAGTTTGGCGATGGCGCCGGCATAGTCGTCGGTCTGCACGGCGATGTGCTCGATCCCCATCATCTGCTTGCGGTTCTGCGCCGCGGAGATCGTCGTGACGTTGAGCTGCAGCCCGTGCAGGTTGAGCTGGATGTTGCCGTTCGGGGCTTCGTTCTTCATCGTCGCGCCGAAATTGTCGATGTAGAACTTCGCGGTCTTCTTGGGGTCGTACGTCTTGATGTGGACGTGCCCGATTTCCATGGCCATGCTGGTTTCCTCCGGCTTGAGTAGAACAAGCTGAGCTTGGCAGCACGGCGTGGCAAACTCAACCGCCGCAATCGGGAGGATGCGATGAGCACGGCGCGCGACTTGGCGAATTTCCTGACCCGGATCACCCCGGCCGACCTGCCGGCGCAGGCGATGGATCATGCCGCGATGCTGGTCGCCTCGACGCTCGCCAGCGCGGCGATGGGCAGCGGCCTCGAATCCGCAAAGATCGTCAAGGATATGGCGCAGAGCCTCGGCGGCAGCGCGCGGGCGTCGGTGTGGTTTGATGCCAGCTCCGATGGCGGGGCGAAGCTGCCGGTCGTCGCCGCCGCGCAGGTCAACGCGGTGATGAGCGATGCCGCCGCCTCCGACGACAGCGATTTGCGCACGATCGTGCATTGCGGCACGCCGCTCGTCGCGACCGCGCTTGCCGCGGCCGAGCACCATGGCGGCACGGGCGAAGATGTGTTGGCGGCGATCGTCCTCGGCTACGAACTGGCCGGGCATATCATCGACGGCATGCCGGGATTTCGCGAGCGCGGCTTTCACGGCTCGAACGCCGCGATCTTTGCGGCAACGGGAGCGGCGGCGCGCCTCCTGCACCTCGACGCCGAGCAGACGACGCAGGCGATCGCGCTGACCGCGACCTCAACGGGCGGCCTCGCGAAAGCCGCCGACACCAGCACGGCGCGCGAGTGGCACGCCGGGATCGCGACGTCGAACGGCATCCAGGCGGTGCGCGCGGCGCAGCGCGGCTACAAGGCCGAGGAGCGCATCCTCGAAATGAGGCTCGGCTTCTTCGAGGCCTATGGCGGGGTCGACGGCATGGCGGCCGGCGCCGCCGCGACCCGCGATCTCGGCATCTCATGGGACATCGTCACCGACATGGCGGTGAAACTGGTGCCCGGCGGCCACCCCTATCACGCGCTGGCCGAAGCCGCCGCCAACGCCGCACGCGAGGGCGTCATCGCCGCCGCCGAGATCGAGGCGATCATCGTGTCGCGCCCGGGGATGACCGCGCTAACGGGGCCATTGCACCCGAAGGACCTGATCGACATGGCGCACAGCCCGGCCTATTTCACCGCCGCCGGTGCCGCCGACCGCGAATTCACCTGGGCGCATGCGAGCCCGGCCAAGATCGCCGACCCGGTGATCCACGGCCTGATCGACAAGGTGCAGGTCGGCCCGCCGCCGAGCGAAAACGCCGCGCGCTACCGCCAGGGCGCGAAGGTCACGATCCGCATGCGCAACGGACGCAATTTCACCAGCACGGTCTATGCCCCGAAGGGCGCAGGCATGCTCGGCATCGCGTGGAGCGACATCGACGCAAAGTTCGGCGCCCTGATGCCGCTCGCCGGGCTAGCGGCGGAACGGATCGCCAAAATCCTCGACCTGATCCACGATTTCCGCCGACAGGAAGGCGTCGCCGCGTTGGCCGGCCTGTTGCGGGGGTGACGCGCGCTCACGCGCCCACCGCATCGCCCAGGGCATCGCCCACCGCAATGTCGCCGCCGCGCACCACCTCGGCGTAAACGCCCATCAGATTGTGCCCGAAATCGCGTTGCAATGTCGCGGGAATGTCGAGATCGCGCGCCGCGGTCTGCGGGTTGACCTGCGTCGCAGCGCAGCGGGTGATCGCGGCGATCACCCGGAGCGACGCGCCGCCCACGACGATCTCGCGGCCGATCCAGTCGAGTTCGCTCCACGCCGGCGCGCCGTCGAAATAGAAATTGGCGCGGAAGCGCAGCGGATCGACCGGAGCGCCGATCGCCGCTTCGAGCGCCGCGACGCTCTGGCGATTGATCAGCGACACATACTGGTCGGTCGTCGCGTTCGACTTGCGCCGCGCGTCGGCAAAGGTGTGCCCCGGCGCCGCGACGACGCGCAGCGGTCGCGCGACCGACGGGCCGAGGAATTCCGCCAGGAACTCGCTGACGCGATGACAGCCCTCGGACTCTGTGAGGCATGCCCGCACCGCGACGGCGCCCTGATGCTCGATGCTCAGCTCCCCGGTCGCCGCGTCGAACCGGGTATTGAGCGCCGCCAGCTGCTCGTCGCGCATCAGCATGACGAAATGGGTCTTCGAGAGCCATTCCGGGCGATCCGGGTCGAACTGGGTCGACGGCAGGGCGATCGCAAAGCGCCGATCATCTGGCAGGCATTGGCCGGGCAGCAGGGCGACCCGTTGTAACGGCTCTGCGCTCAAGCCCTTGACCGGGTAGCGGTAGAGCGCGGAAATC
>DATLTH010000524.1:0-3468 GCA_035533695.1 Allostellaceae bacterium
AGAGTTCAAGCGCGAGCCGCGCCTGTTCGTCGGCGCAAGCGGCATGTACTACCGGAGCCAGCACGGACGCAAGATCCTCGACGGCAGCTCCGGGCTGTTCACGACCCCCGCCGGCCATTGCCGACCGGAAATCGCCGCAGCCGTGAGCGAACAGCTGCAGACGCTCGATTTCACGCCGTCCTTCATGCGCGGTCATCCCGGGGCATTCGAGCTCGCGAACGCGGTCGCGGCATTGACGCCGAAGGACCTCGACCACATCTTTTTCTGCAACTCCGGGTCCGAGGCCGTCGACACCGCAATCAAGATCGCTCTAGCCTTTCATCTCGCTCGCAAAGAGGCGGAGCGCACCTATCTGGTGTCGCGTGAACGCGCCTATCACGGCGTGAACATCGGCGGCACCGCGCTCTCCGGCATGGTCAAGAATCGCGAGGCGTTTGGCGCGCTGATGCCGGGCGTGCTGCATCTTCGACATACGCTGCTGCCTGAGAATCGCATGACCCGCGGTATGGGTGCGAGCGGAGTGGAGCTGGCGGACGACCTGTTGCGCTTCGTACAACTCGTCGGTGAGAAGCGCATCGCCGCGGTGTTCGTAGAGCCCATTGCCGGTTCGACCGGGGTGCTGGTTCCACCGCTCGGCTATCTGCAGCGGATCCGCGAAATCTGCGATCGCTACGGCATTCTGCTGGTGTTTGACGAGGTGATTTGCGGATTCGGCCGGACCGGAGAGGCGTTCGCGGCCGAATCCTTCGGGGTCGTGCCCGATTTGATCACCATGGCGAAAGCACTCACCAATGGCGCACAGCCCATGGGAGCGGTCGCGGTACGCGACGGCGTCTACCGCACGATCGTCGACGCGGCACCGCAAGGCGCCACCGAGTTTTTTCACGGCTACACTTATTCGGCGCATCCGGCGGCCTGTGCCGCGGGTTTGGCGACCCTGAGGATTTACGAGACGGAGCGCTTGTTCGCCAAGGGCCGTGAATTGTCGCCCTATTTCCAAGATGCGATGTTCGGCCTGCAGGAGTTGTCGGTGGTGGCGGATGTGCGCGGCTATGGCCTACTGGCGGGCGTCGAAATCAAAGCGGGCAGCGCCCCGGGGGTACGCGGCGCGGAGCTTCAGGCCAAACTGTTCGATCGCGGCCTGCACGTCAAGACCACGGGCGATGTCGCGATCTTCGCGCCTGCGTTCATCGCCACTCGTACCGAGATCGATCAGATGACCGCCATATTGCGGGATGCGCTGTCGGAATATTGACTGACGCAACCGCTCGGATGATGTCGCGCCGCCACGCCGCCGCGCCGCCACGCCGCCGCGCCGCCACGAAGGCCTGCGGTCGCCTCGCGAACCGTTACAATTCCTCGTTCCTATGGGGCTCCATCGCCAGCGTCGCAATATCCGGCCGGCTGCCGAAGCGCAGGCGCACGCCGAAACCGAGCAGCAGGGCTCCCAAGCTGATCACGCCGAATAAGAGCGGCGTTCGCTGGTCGGGGATGAAGGCCATCGCCAGAACGATGCTGAGCATGCCGGCAATCGCCAGATAGGTGAGATACGGATACGCCCACATGCGGATGCCGAGGCGCGCCGGATCCTCTCTTTCCAATCGCGCCCGCAGGCGCAGCTCCGATATCGCGATCAGCAAATAGACGAATATCGCCACCGTTCCGTACGAGTTGACCAGAAAGGCGAATACCGTGCCGGGGGAGATGTACGACATGACCACCGCGACATAGCCGAACAGCGTGCCGAGCAGAATGGCGCGGGTCGGCACGCCGCTGCGGCTGAGCTTGGCAAGACCGGAAGGAGCGTCGCCGCGCCTGGTCAGAGCGAACAGCATTCGCGACGACGCATACAGCCCCGAATTCAGCGCCGACAGCACCGCGGTAAGGACGACCGCGTTCATGATCTGCGCGGCCGCGGGAATGCCTATCGCGCTGACCGCGCTGACGTAGGGTGTGCTGATGCCCGGTGAATTCCAGGGCACCAGGCACACGACCAGGAAGATCGAGCCTACATAGAAGATCAGGACGCGGGTAATGACCGAGTTCGTCGCCTTGGCCACCGCCTTCGCGGGCTCGGCCGCCTCCGCTGCGGCGATCGCGACAATCTCCGCTCCAAAGTAGAAGCCCGTAGCTGCTACCGCGCCGGTCAGTATCGGCAGTATGCCGTTGGGGGCGAAGCCGCCGTGCGCCGTGAGGTTGGCAACGCTCGGAGCCGCTCCCGGCCACAGGCCGAGGACGTACATGCCCCCGAGCAGCAAGAAGACCATGATCGCCGCAACTTTGATCGACGCGAACCAGAACTCGAACTCGCCATAGGACTTGACCGAAACGAGATTCGTCACGGTGAGCAACAGCAGCAAGGTCAAACTGACGATCCAAATCGGTTCCGTGGGCAGCCAGAAGCGCACCAGTCCGGCGCCGGCGATCGCCTCCTGCGCCACGACGATGACCCAGAAATACCAGTACATCCAGCCGGTGACAAAGCCGGCGAGTTCACCGAACCGCGGTTGGTCGCTCCATGCCAGGCGGGCGTACTCGTAGAATGAGCCCACCGCCGGCAGCGCGACGGCCATCTCGCCGAGCATGCGCATCACCAGCACGACCAGCAGCCCCGTGATCATGAAGGAAAGGACGGCCGCGGGTCCGGCCGCTTTGATGACCACGCCGCTACCGACGAACAGGCCTGCGCCGATCACCCCGCCGAGAGCGATCATGGACATGTGCCGCTGCTTCAAGCTATGGCGTAGCCCGCTTGAGGGCGGAGAAGTGCTTTTCACTCTTGGTGGCCTAGCGTGGGTTGCCGGCGGAGCCGAAGGCGAGAAGTTTTACGCGCCAATTTTTCGCTTAGCAACTGCTTCGTGCATTTCTGGCAGACTGCGGTTCGTGGGAGACATCTAAATGCATGCGAATGGGAAATCCTCGCCCGAAGCGCCACTGGATGACGACGTCAAGATGCTGCATAGCCTGGGTTACGCCCAGGAGCTGTCGCGACGCCTGAGCCGCTTTTCCAATTTCGCCATATCATTTTCGATCATCTGCATTCTCTCCGGCGGCGTTAACTCGCTGGCGCAGGCAACTTCGGGCGCCGGCGGCGCCTCCATCGGCCTCGGCTGGCCGCTCGGCGTGCTGATCTCGGGATTCTTCGGACTGTCGATGGCGCAGATCGCCTCGGCGTTCCCGACCGCAGGCGGCCTGTACCACTGGGGTTCGATTCTGGGCAACCGGTTCACGGGCTGGCTGACCGCCTGGTTCAACCTGCTCGGGCTGGTGACCGTTCTCGGTGCGATCAATGTCGGCACCTACAATTTCTTTATCGGCGCCTTCGGACCGGCGCTGCACATCGCCGACTCCATGAGAACCCTGGTGTGGTTCCTGGCCGGGCTCACGATCCTGCAGGCCCTGATCAACGTCTATGGCATCTCGGCGACGGCAAAGCTGACCGATTTTTCCGGTTACCTGATTTTCGGC
>DATLTH010000525.1:0-3807 GCA_035533695.1 Allostellaceae bacterium
GCGGCGATCCGCGCCGAAAGCTGGTAGAGCCGCTGCAGGTGGCGCAACAGCGCGCGCATGACCGAAACCGGCGACTCGCCTTCCTGGAAGACGCGGGCCAGGGTGCGGTCGAGGGTGGCGGGGTTGCCTTCGGCAGCGGCCATGATCGCGTCGTCGAGCGACAGCGCGGCGCTGTCGGCAACCACGGCGCGCGCGTCGTCGAGTTCGACATGCCCGCCATCGCCGGCATAGAGCGTCAGCTTTTCCAGTTCCGACCGGGTCAGCAGCCGGTCTTCGCCGAGATGTCCGACGAGAAAATCGATCGCGTCGCGACTGACCCCGATGCGATGCGCGACAAAGGCTTCGCGAATGACCGCCGCGAGGTCGCGCGCGCTGTCCGGGTAGCAGGCAATCGCAGCGGCATGCGGCGCGTCGTCAAAGACCCGACGCAAGGCCGAACGGGCGGGCAGGTCGCCGCCTTCGGCGATGACCAGCGCGTCGCCGACGGTATCGGCGAGAAAGCGGGCGAACAGCGGCGCCGTCGCATCGCCGGCCTCGTGCACGCGGACGACCCGCCGCCCGCCGATCAGGCTGATCTGCGCCGCCTCGTCGGCCAGACGCGCCGGATCGCCGGCCAAAATGGCGGCGGCAAGGTCGGCGACGCGGAAGGGATCGCGCAGATCGGGGCAGATCGAGCGCGCCAGAATTTCGGCCCGCTCGCGGACCAGGCCGCTGTCGGGACCATAGAGCAGGACCGCGCGGATCTCCGGGTCGGGACGGCGCAGAAAGCCCTCGACCCGCTGCGCCGCCAGCTTCACGGCTTGATGCCGGTCGTGGCGGCCCGGCGCTGCAGAAACACGGTCAGCCGGGCGATCATGTCGCGGCTCAGTTCCAGGACCGCGCGGGTGCGCGCGTCGTCCTCGGCAACAATGTTCGAATAACTGTTCGCCAGGATGTCGAACGACTCGAAAACGTGGCTGGTGCCTTGCAGGAGCGCGGCACCGGTGGCGATGTCGTTAAGCGAAAAAATGGCGGTGACGTCGAGCCGGCCGCGCGTGCCGAAGCCCTGCGTCTGGATCCCGAGATCGGCCCGCGCCGTCTGCAATGTCGTGTGCAGCAGGTAACGCTGGTGGGCCGAAATGCCGGTCGGGTTCAAGGCATCGCGCAGGGCCAGGGCCAGCTTCTGGCCGATCCGCTCGGGGATCGGCGCGACGCGGATCGCGCGCAACTCGGCATCCGCCGGCCCCGCCTCGCGGTCGGCATAAAGCGGTGTCCAGCCGCAGCTTGCCAAAATCGACAAGGCGATCCCGATGGTCGCCATCGCTACCCAGCCGCGGAGCGCGTTGGCGTGCTGCCCGGTCATTCGCCAAATGGGCATCACGCGACGACGCTGACGATGCGATTGGGCACGACGACGACCTTTTTCGGCATCCTTCCGTCGAGCAGGCGAGCGACCTGCGGCAAGGCCAGCGCCGCCTCTTCAACCTCGCCGTTGGCGGCGTCGCGCGGCAGATCGATCGTGCCGCGCAATTTGCCGTTGACCTGAACCGCGATCGTCACCTGCTCGTCGCGCGCCAGATCGGGGTCGGCCTTGGGCCAGGGTTCATCCGCCAGCAATGTGGCATGCCCGAGTTCGCGCCACATCTCCTCGGCCAGATGCGGCATCATCGGTCCGATCAGCCGCGTCGCGGTTTCGAGGCCCTCGCGCAGCACGTGTCCGGCATCGCGGACGCCAGCCGGCATGTCCTCGAGCGCGTTGGTTAATTCACGGATGCGCGCGACCGCGCGGTTGAAGCGGAACTTGTCGAGATCGTCGGTGACGGCGGCGATCGTCTTGTGCGTGATCCGGCGGATAGTGGCGAGCGCGGGCTCCAGCGACGACGGGATCGGCAGGCCGGCGGTCGGCAGCGGCACGGAGGGCTCCGATACCATGCGCCACAGCCGGCTGACGTAGCGCCAGCTGCCATCGATGCCGGCGGCGGTCCATTCGAGGTCGCGCTCGGGCGGGCTGTCGGACAACAGATAGAGCCGCGCCGTGTCGGCGCCGTAGGTGTCGACGATGTCGTCAAGATCGACGACGTTCTTCTTCGACTTGCTCATCTTTTCGAGCCGGCCGATCGTGACCGGGCGACCGGCATGATCGACGAGGCGACCCTCCTCGTCTTCCGCCACGTCCTTCGGGAAGAGCCATTCGTCGGCATCGTTCTGATAGGTCTGGTGCAATACCATGCCCTGCGTGAACAACCCGGCGAACGGCTCGTCGAGATCGATATAGCCGCAACGCTTCAGCGCGCGGGTGAAGAAGCGCGAATACAAGAGGTGCAATACCGCATGCTCGACCCCGCCGATGTACTGGTCGACCGGCATCCAATACTCGGCCGCCGCGCGGTCGAACGCAGTCGGCGCGCGCGCCGAGCAGAAGCGCAGGAAATACCACGACGATTCGAAGAAGGTGTCGAACGTGTCGGTCTCGCGCGTCGCCGGGCCGTTGCACACCGGGCAATTGACATGCTTCCAGGTCGGGTGATGGTCGAGCGGGTTTCCCGGACGGTCGAAGCTCACATCCAGCGGCAATTCGACCGGCAGGTCCCTTTCCGGCACCGGCACGATGCCGCAGCCCGGGCAATGGATGACCGGGATCGGGCAGCCCCAATAACGCTGCCGCGACACCCCCCAGTCGCGCAGCCGGTAGGCGATCGTGCGCTCGCCATGCCCGAGCTGTTCGAGCCGCGCGCCGACCGCGCGCTTGGCATCGGCAACCGATAGCCCGTTCATGAAATCGGAATTGAACAGCGTCCCGTCGTCGACAAACGCGGTGTCGCCGACCGCGAAACGGGCCGCGTCCTCGCCCGGCGGCAACACCACCGGAACGACCGGCAGGCCGTATTTTCGCGCAAAGTCGAGGTCGCGCTGGTCGTGCGCCGGGCAGCCGAAGATCGCGCCGGTGCCGTATTCCATCAGCACGAAATTGGCGATGTAGACCGGGACATGGCGCGCCGGATCGAGCGGGTGAACGGCGTCGAGCCGGGTGCGGTAGCCGCGCTTCTCGGCCGCCTCGATGACCGCCTCGCTGGTGCCGAGCCGGTCGCACTCGGCGATGAACTCGGCGAGAGGCGGGTCGCCGGCCGCAAGGCTCTGCGCCAGCGGGTGATGCGGCGACAGGGCCAGGAACGAGGCGCCGTAGAGCGTGTCGGGGCGCGTCGTGAAGACCTCGATCGCCTCGTCATGCCCGGCGAGCGGGAACCGCACGCGGGCGCCCTCCGAGCGGCCGATCCAGTTTTCCTGCATCAGCCGCACCCGCTCCGGCCAGCGGTCGAGCGTTTTCAGGGCCGCGAGCAATTCGTCGCTGAACGCGGTGATGCGCAGGTTCCACTGCGCCAGGAGGCGCTTCTCGACGACCGCGCCGGAGCGCCAGCCGCGCCCGTCGATGACCTGTTCGTTGGCCAGCACGGTATTCTCTACGGGGTCCCAGTTGACCCACGATTCCTTGCGGTAGGCAAGATCGGCCGCCAGGAAGTCGAGAAACATCTTCTGTTCGTGACGGTAATATTCGGGGTGGCAGGTCGCGATCTCGCGCGACCAGTCATAGGCAAAGCCCATGCGCTGCAACTGGCCGCGCATCGCCCGGATGTTCTCGCTGGTCCAGGTCGCCGGGTGGGCGTTGCCGGCGATCGCCGCATTCTCGGCCGGCAGCCCGAACGCGTCCCAACCCATCGGGTGCAATACGTTGAAACCTTGCGCGCGCCGGTAGCGGGCGACGAGATCGCCCATCGTGTAGTTGCGGACATGACCGACGTGCAGTTTGCCCGACGGGTACGGAAACATTTC
>DATLTH010000526.1:0-2251 GCA_035533695.1 Allostellaceae bacterium
GATCGCGTTGAGCTTTTCCGGCCGGTCGATCGCGATGATCGACACCGGCCCGCGCTGTTCGACGGTGACGACAGGCATCGGCTGCTCTCCCTGCGTTGTCGTCATACCGGTGCAGGCCGGTATCCACGGCGTGTCTGGGTCCCGGCCTTCGCCGGGCGACGACGGAGGAGATACCGCGAAACCGGCCGACAGGGGTATAGTCGTGTCGGTCAGCGGGAGTGAGCCGAGATGAACCTGTTCAAGGAGCACGGGGTCAAGGACCATGCCATGGCCGCGGCGGCGATCCCGGTCATCGATTTCGGGCCGTATTTCGCCGGCGAGCCGGGCGCGCTCGGGGCGCTGGCGAGCGAGGTCGGCCGCGCCTGCGAAGAGGTCGGGTTCTGCTATGCCGCCGGCCACGGCGTCGACGAGGCGGTGATCGACGCCGCGTTTGCCGCCGCGCGCCGCTTTCACGCGCTGCCGCTCGACGAAAAGCTCGCGCTGCGGCTCAACCAGAACAATATCGGCTACCTGCCGATGAATGCCTCGGTCCAGGGCGCCTCGACCGTGCACAAGGCGACGCGGCCGAACCAGAACGAAAGCTTTTTCATCAGCCACGACCGCGGGGCCGACCACCCCGAGGTGGTCGCCGGGCTGCCGCTCCGGGGCCGCAACCAGTGGCCCCAATCGCTGCCCGACATCCGCGCGCCGATGGTGACGTATTTCAAGACGCTCGGCGCAATGTGCGACCGCATGCTGCCGGCGTTTGCGGTGGCGCTCGACATGCCGGCGGATTTCTTTGCCCCGTATTTCGCCAATGAGGGGCACCACAATCTGCGCTTCCTGCACTACCCGCCGCAGGATGCCGACGAGGACAATCTGTTCGGCCAGGCGCCACACACCGACAACAGCTTCATGACCGCGCTGGCCCGCACCGAGGTGCCGGGGCTGGCGGTGCGTCTCCCGTCGGGGGAGTGGTTCGCGCCGCCGATCATCCCCGGAACGTTCCTGATAAACCTCGGCAACATGATGCGGCGCTGGTCGAACAACCGGTTCCTGTCGACCCCGCACGGCGTGCTCAACGAAAGCGGCACCGACCGCTATTCGATCGCCTATTTCCACAGCCCCAACCCGGCTTCGGTGATCGAATGCCTGCCGAGCTGCGTTTCGCCCGATAACCCGGCGCAGTATGAGCCGGCGGTCTACCGCGACCTCGTGCTCGCGTTCTACCGGGCCAACTATTTCCACCAGCGGGGCCATCAGTCAGAGGCTTCGCGCCTGGCGGCGGCGGAATGAGCGTCAAGCTCTATGCCTTTACCTGCGGCACGGTGACCGGCGAGTACGCCCACCTGATGGAGGGCGGCGAAGGCGACATCACCGTGCCGGTGCCGGTCTATCTGATCGAGCACCCGAAGGGCACGGCGCTGTTCGACACAGGGCTGCACCCCGATTGCCAGCACGACCCGGCGGGGCGGCTCGGCGAGCGGCTGATGCGGCTGTTCCGCATCGGGTTCAAGCCGGGCGAAGAAGTGAGCGCCCGGCTCGAAGCGATCGACCGCGACCCGGCGCGGATCGATCTGGTCATCAACTCGCATTTCCATTTCGACCATGTTGGCGGCAACGCGCTGATCCCCAACGCGACGATGCTGGTGCAGCGCAAGGAATGGGACGCCGGGATGGATTCCGACGCGGCGCTGCGCCACGGCTACAACCCGCGCGATTTCGACCTCGGCCACAAGGTGACGCTGGTCGACGGTGAGCACGATGTGTTCGGCGACGGCTCGGTGGTTTGCCTGCCGACGCGCGGCCACACGCGCGGGCACCAGTCCTTGAAACTGCGGCTCGACAGCGGCGAGGTCGTGCTGGCCGGCGACGCCTGCTATTTCTGTCGGACGCTGCGCGAGCGGCTTCTGCCGCGCTATGTCTCCGATCGCGAGGCGATGCTTTCTTCGCTCGACAAGCTGGAGGCGCTGGAAAAATCCGGGGCGCGGCTCTTTTTCGGGCACGACCCGGAATTCTGGAAGACCGTGCCCCAGGCCCCTATTTTGATCGCATGACCCTGCCGCGCGCCATCCTGTTCGACCTCGACGACACGCTGCTCGTCGCGTTCGGCCCCTCGGAATCGCAGTGGCAGCGGATCATCGCCGACCACGCGCAGCATTTCGCGCCGCTCTTGCCGGCCGAGATCGTGCGCGCGATCCAGGACGCCTCGCGCGATCTGTGGGCCGATCCTGGCCGCCACAAATACTGGCGGCACCGCATCGGCGAGGCG
>DATLTH010000527.1:0-10761 GCA_035533695.1 Allostellaceae bacterium
CTCGCCAATTCTTACTTGAGCAGCGCGAGGGCGCCGCGTCGGCGCGGGTCTTCGGCGGTGCCCAGCCATTCGAATACCACCATCTCGGTCGTGACGATCTCGGCGCCGTGGCGTTCCATGCGCCGGATCGCGGTCTCGCGGCTGTCGGCATGGCGCGACCCGACCGCGTCGCGCACCAGATAGACCCGTCGGCCGGCGTCGATCAGGCCGAGCACGGTCTGCAGGACGCAGACATGCGTCTCGCATCCGGCGACGACGACAGCGGGGCGGTCGCCGAGCCGGTCGATGAACCCGCCGGTGCGGCAGGCATCGAAACTCATCTTGTGAACGACGCGCCCCTGCGCATGGGCGGCCAACTCCGGCAGCGTCGCACCGAGCCCCTGCGCGTTTTCCTCGGTGAAGAGGACCGGCACGCCGAGAATCTCCGCCGCCTCCAACAGCCGCCGCGCGTTGGCGATGGCCGCCGCGCCGCCCTCGATTGACGGCATCAGGCGCGTCTGGAAGTCGATGATCAGCAGGGTCGCGGCGGCGCGGTCGATGGTCAGCATAAAGGATCAGATGGTGATGGTGCCCGCGAGGAACAGCACCGCCCGGCCGGCGATCGTCACCCGGGCTGGATCGCCCTACCCCCGCAGCGGGTGGGCGTGGTCGAGCGGGCCGTGGCCGCGGCCGATGCCGGGAGCGCTTTCAATGGCGCGCCGTACATACTCGCGTGCGCGCTCGACGGCGGCTTCGACCGCGAGTCCCTGGGCGAGGCCGGCAGCGATTGCCGAAGCGAGCGTGCAGCCGGTACCGTGGGTATGCCGGCTGTCGATGCGCGGGCTGGTCCACAAATGTTGCCCGGCGGCGGTCGCCAGTACGTCGTGCACCGCCTCACCGGCGAGATGCCCGCCTTTGAGCAATACCGCGCGGCAGCCGAGGCCGAGCAGTTCGTCGGCGGCGCTCTGCATTGCGGCCAGGCCGGCGATCGGATGGCCGGCAAGAATTTCGGCTTCCGGCAGGTTCGGGGTCAGCACCGCGGCGCGGCTGACAAGCAGCCGCTTCAGCGCGCCGATCGCCCCCGGCTCGATCAGCGGCGCGCCGCCCTTCGCGACCATGACCGGATCGACGACGAGCGGCACGTCGGCCGCGCGCTCCGCCAGCACGGCGGCGACCGTTTCGATCACCGCCGCGTCGTGCAGCATGCCGGTCTTGACGGCGTCGGCGCCGATATCGTCGAGCACCGCCTCGATCTGCCGGCGGATGAAATCGGGCGGGATCGGCAACACCCCGAACACGCCTTCGGTATTCTGCGCGGTCAAGGCGGTGATCGCGGTCGCGGCAAACGCGTCGAGCATCGTCACGGTCTTGATGTCGGCCTGGATGCCGGCGCCGCCGCCCGAATCCGAGCCGGCGATGATCAGGACGCGCCCCTTCATGCCGAAAAACGGGGCATCTATTCCGCTGCCCGCGCCGGAACCTCGACCGCTTCGGTACCGCGCGCTACCGCCAGGATCGCGCCGCAGATCTCCTCGACGACGCTGGCCAGCAGCCCCTCATCCTCGCCTTGCGCCATGACGCGGATGACCGGCTCGGTGCCGGATTTGCGGATCACCAGCCGCCCGCTGCCGGCGAGCCGGGCTTCGCCGTCGGCGATGACCTGCCGCACGCGGTGCGATTCGAGCGGCTTGCCATTGCCGAAGCGCACATTGCGCAAGAGCTGCGGCACCGGCTCGAAGACGCGGCATACCTCGCTCGCACGGCTGCCGGTCTCGACGATTGCCGCCAAGACCTGCAGGGCCGCGATCAACCCGTCGCCGGTCGTCGCGTAATCGCTGAGGATGATGTGGCCGGATTGCTCGCCGCCGAGATTGCAGCCGAGCGCGCGCATTTTCTCGACGACATAGCGGTCGCCGACCGCGGTGCGGTGCAGCCCGATGCCGCGGCCGGAGAGGCAGCGCTCAAGGCCGAGATTGGACATCACGGTCGCCACCAGCGCGCCGCCCGCGAGCCGACCGCTGCGCGCCAGGCCGGTTGCGATCAGCGCCATCAGCTGGTCGCCGTCGAGGATGACGCCTCGCTCGTCGGCGACGATCAGCCGGTCGGCGTCGCCATCGAGCGCAATGCCGATATCCGCGCGCCGCGCCAGCACCTCGCGGCTCATCTGCTCCGGAGCGAGCGCACCGCATTCGCGATTGATGTTGAGCCCGTCCGGCGCGACCGCGATCGGGAACACCTCGGCGCCAAGCTCCCAGAACACGGTCGGAGCGACCTTGTAGGCGGCGCCGTGCGCGCAATCGACGACAACGCGCAGCCCGTCCAGGCGCAACCCTTTCGGAAAGCTCTGCTTGACGAATTCGATATAGCGCCCGCCGGCGTCATCGAGCCGCTTGGCGCGGCCGAGTTCGCCGGGCGCCGCGCGACGGGCGGGGCCGTTGTCGAGAGCCTTCTCGATCCGGCCTTCCAGGTCGTCGGACAGCTTGTAGCCGTCCGGCCCGAACAATTTGACGCCATTGTCGGCAAACGGGTTGTGCGAAGCCGAGATGACGACGCCGATATCGGCGCGCAGGCTGCGGGTCAGCATCGCGATCGCCGGCGTCGGCAGCGGCCCGACCAGGACGACATCCATCCCCATCGTGATGAAGCCGGCGGTCAGTGCCGGCTCCAGCATATAGCCGGACAGCCGTGTGTCCTTGCCGATCACGACGAGGTGCTTGTGCGTCCCGTTGCGAAAGCATTCGCCGACCGCCATTGCCACCTTGAGCGCGGTCTCAGGCGTCATCGGCTCGGCATTCGCGGTGCCGCGGATGCCGTCGGTTCCAAAAAGCTTGCGCGTCATCGCGCCCCCCAACCCCCTGCGACCGCGGCGGCAAACGCCGGGTGCCGGCGATCATCCTAGCAGATTGCGATCGCCAAATCGTCAGGTAACCGGCAGAGCGCCACCAATCTACCCGCCCGGTTGCGGCTCCGGCTCCGGGCCGATCCCGCTCGGGCGTCCGGAAGGCGGCACCGAACTGCGCCGGCCCGGCCGCGGCTCTTCCGGCGCCGGGCTGCTGGTGGCCGAGGTATCGCGCACGATCCGCTCGCCCTTGATGATGCGGCGAATCTCGTCGGCCGACAGCGTCTCGTATTCCAGGAGGCCCCGCGCCAGCAGGTTCAACTCCTCGAGATGACTGGTCAGGATCCCGCGTGCGGTCTGCTCGCCCTCGTCGACGATGCGGCGGATTTCGTCGTCGATCACCTTGGCCGTCGCATCCGAGACATTCTTGCGCTGGGTGACCGAATGGCCGAGGAAGACCTCTTCCTCGTTCTCGGCATAGCGCAACGGTCCCAGCTTGTCGCTGAACCCGAACTCGGTGACCATGCGCCGCGCGAGAGAGGTGGCGCGCCGGATGTCGTCGGAAGCGCCGGTCGTGACCTTGTCTTCCCCGAAGATCAGCTCCTCGGCGACGCGGCCGCCGAAGAGGCTGGTCATCATCGCCTTGATCTCCTGCTTCGACTGGCTGTACTTGTCGCGTTCGGGCAGGAACATCGTGACCCCGAGAGCGCGGCCGCGCGGGACGATCGTCACTTTGTGCAGCGGCTCATGCGCTTCGGCATAGAGCATGCACAGCGCATGTCCGGCCTCGTGGAAGGCGGTCAGCGTCTTTTCCTCTTCGGTCATCACCATTGAGCGCCGCTCGGCGCCCATCATGACCTTGTCTTTGGCGTGCTCGAACTCGCTCATCGCCACCGAGCGCTTGCCGCGGCGCGCCGCCATCAAGGCCGCCTCGTTGACCAGGTTGGCGAGATCGGCGCCGGAGAAACCGGGCGTGCCGCGCGCAATGATCTTCGGATCGACATCCGAAGAGAGCGGCACCTTGCGCATGTGAACCTTGAGGATCTTCTCGCGCCCGACGACATCGGGGTTGGGCACCACGACCTGGCGGTCGAAACGGCCGGGGCGCAGCAAGGCTGGGTCGAGCACATCGGGCCGGTTGGTGGCGGCGATCAGGATCACCCCCTCGTTCGCTTCGAAGCCGTCCATCTCGACGAGCAACTGGTTGAGGGTCTGCTCGCGCTCGTCATTGCCGCCGCCGAGCCCGGCGCCGCGATGGCGGCCGACCGCGTCGATTTCGTCGATGAAGATGATGCACGGCGCGTTCTTCTTGCCCTGCTCGAACATGTCGCGCACGCGGCTGGCGCCGACGCCGACGAACATCTCGACAAAGTCGGAGCCCGATATCGTGAAGAACGGAACGTTTGCTTCACCCGCGATGGCGCGGGCGAGCAGCGTCTTGCCGGTGCCGGGCGGTCCGACAAGCAGCACGCCCTTGGGGATCTTGCCGCCGAGCCGCTGGAATTTCTGGGGGTCCTTCAGGTACTCGACGATCTCCTCGAGCTCCTGCTTGGCTTCGTCGATGCCGGCAACGTCCTCAAAGGTGATGCGGCCGACCTTTTCGGTCAGGAGCCGCGCCCGGCTCTTGCCGAACCCCATCGCCCGGCCGCCGCCGCCCTGCATCTGGCGCATGAAGAAAATCCACACGCCGATCAACAGCAGCATCGGGAACCACGACACGATGACGCTGAACAGCGACGGCACGTTGTCGTCAACGGGCGAAGCGGTGATGTGCACGCCCTTCTTGATCAACCGGTCGACCAGACCGGGATCGGTCGGCGCATAGGTAGTGAACCCCTGGCCGGCCTTCTTGTGGCCGGTGATCGTGTCGCCCTGGATCGTCACATCGGTGATCTGGCCGCTGCTGACCTCGGCCAGGAAGTCCGAGAAGGCCAGCGTCGATTGCGGCCCGTGGGTCGATGACGTCTGGAACAGGTTGAACAGGGCGACGAGAAGCAGGCCGATGACGATCCAGAGGGCCAGATTCTTGCCGAAGTTATTCACGCTGCAGGCCTTTCCCTACCGCCCGGAAACCGCGGACCGCGAACCCCGCCGGGGTCTCAATCCCAGCAAAACATAGGATGCTCCCGCAATTAAACAACTGTAAAGCCCGCTGTCGTGAGCGGGTTGGCCGGTTGCAGGGCAAGTTTCGGCAACGCCCCGACCCCGGCGCGCCGATACAAGAGGTGCGGCACCGCGGCCAGACCCAATTCGTCCCAGAAGGCCGGCAATACCGGATGAACGAGCCGCGGCAGGCCGCCTTCGCCGGGATCGCTCGGGAGGTCCTTCGCGCCATCCAACACGCTCGCGTCGCGGCTGCCGAGATAGCCGAGGGTGAAGCCGCTGGCGGCCGCCGCCGTCAGCTCGACGGCGAAGCGCCGGTCCCAGACGAGGCGCGTGCCCGGCTCGACGCGTACCGGCGCGCTCGCCGCGGCAAGTTCGCGCAGCACCAGCAGACGCCGCCGCCACGGCACAAACCGGCAGCCGCCGAGCGTGCGCGGGCGATCGGGCGCCGCCATCAATGCCGCATAGAGGCGGGCGAGCCGCGCCCGCCGCGCCGGATAGCGCGCCCCGCCGACGCACCGGGCGACCCGGCCGAGAAGGCGTTCGGCGGTCTCCGGGCCGGCAATCGAGAAAACCGCCGGATCGAGGGCGGCGAACCCCGCCGCGTGCAAGGCGACCGACCGGGCAATCAGCGCATCGAGCGCATGCTCGCCTGCCATGCGTCGCCGGCCATGCTCGCGCAGCATCGCAAACGCAGCGTCGGACGGCGCTTCGCCGGCACGATCGCCAGCGGTGCGGAGGCGGGCGCGCTCAAAGGCGGGATCGAGATTGCTGGGATCACGCAGAAAAGGCTGCTTCTCCTCCGCCAGCACGGCGAGCAGACGCGCGGGCGGCACCGCAAGGAGGGGCCGCACCAGCCGGCAACCCGGCAGCTCGCGCACCGCCGACATCGCCGCCAGCCCGTCGATCCCGCTGCCGGCGCGGCGGCGGATCAAGTGAGTCTCGATCTGGTCTTGGCGATGATGCGCGGTCAGCAGATGCAAAACACCATGCCCGCGGCACCATCCGGCGAGCAGGCGGTAGCGCGCGTCGCGGGCCGCTTCCTGGATGCCGGTTGTCGGCTTGTCGCCGGCCCGTGTCCCGACCCAGGTCAGCGTTTCATGCGGGATGCCGCGCGCGGCGAGCCAGCCGGCAACGACCCGGGCCTCCATCGCGCTCTCGGCCCGCAATCCGTGGTCGACCGTCAATGCCCAGGCCTGGCCGCCGCGCTGCCGGGCCCACCGGTCGACCAGCAGGACCAGGGCCAGGCTGTCGGGTCCGCCGGAGACGCCCACCGCCATCGACGGCTGCGCCTCGAAGCCGCCGACGGCGTCGAGCGACGCCGTGAGTTCGGCCAGCGTCAGCGGAGCCGGCGACACGGCCCGCTCAGCACCCGAGGCGCTTCTTCTCCGCGACGGCGTGCTCCTTTATCGCCGCCCCCGGGTGGGGAAAATCGTGGTCGAGCTGGGTCAGGGCCAGACACGCGTTCTGCTTTTGGTTGGCGCGTGCCAATGCCATGCCGAGCCTTAGCAAGCCGTCCGGCGCCTTCGCGCTCTTCGGATAGCGTTTGTATCCTTCGGCGAAGGCGCTCGCCGCCTCCATGTATCGGCCGCGCGTGTAATACGTCTCGCCAAGCCAATATTGCGCATTGCCGGCCATCGGGTCTCTTGGATACTGCGCGACAAACGCCTTGAGCGCCGTTTCGGCGGCCGGGTAGTCGGCTTTCTTGAGCAAACCAAAGGCGCGGTTGTACTGTTCGGTCGCCGAGCCGCTCGGCAGCACCCCACCGGGCGGCGGCTGCGCCGCACCGGTCATCGCTGCCGCCGGCCGCGGTGTGCCCGGCGGCGTCAGGGTGCCGAAAATCGGGGTCGGGCCATCCGCCGAACCGCTCGGCGGCGGCACCACGGTTCCCGGCGGCATCAGCACCGCGGCGTCGCGCGCCGCCGGCGCCGGTGACGCGACATCCTCATCGCCCGTGGCCGCTTGCGGCGCAAACCGCCGGCTCGATTGGTCGGGCGCTGCGGACGACGGGGGCTCGGGCGCGGGACTGGCGGCTGCAGCCGAACCGGTTCCGGCGCCGGGCTGACTGACGCCCGTCTCGACATCGCCGCTGATCTGCTCTACCCGCTGGCGAACCTGCTCGACTTTATTGGCGACCTCTTCGACCCGCCCGGTAAGGTCGCGCATCTCCGATTCGAGCCGGTCCATGCGGACTTCGGCGTTGACCGCCGCGCCGCGATCACCACCCGCGGCCGGCGGGGGCACCCCGCGATACACCTGCCGCTGCAGCATGTTGAGATCGCGCTCGAGACGATCGAGCCGCTCCTGGGTCGAGGAATCCTGACTCAGCGCCGGTGCGGGCAGGGCGATCACGGCAAGGCCAAGCGCGATGATGAGACGAGTGCACGGCAAGGGGGAGCGCCGGAACATTCAGGTGGGCCTCGTGCGACAACAGGCATCGCCCTAACCGGCGTGCCATTCGGCAAACACTTCGGCGCCGCAGGATTGCTGCGGCGCCTCGGATGCCGGTGCGCCGAACTTAGTAGTGCCGGTTTTAGGCGAAAAGAGGGCGCTGACCCGGTCGCGAGACCGGCAAATCAGCCGTCCCGGCCGATCGCCCGGCCGGGCGCGCCGTGTCTCCCCCTCGATCAGTTGACGGTCGTGATCGCGACGCGGTTCTGGGCGTAGGCGTCTTCTGTCGAGCCGGGCACGATCGGGCGCTCCTTGCCGTAGCTGATCGTCGACACGCGCGAGGCCGATATGCCGGCGGCAACAAGCACATTCTTCGCCGCGGTCGCGCGCCGTTCGCCGAGCGCCAGATTGTATTCGCGGGTGCCGCGCTCGTCGCAGTGACCCTCAACCGTCACCGAGACGTTCGGGTAATGCCGCAGCCAATCGGCCTGACGCTGCAGGATTTGCTGGCCCTCGGAGGAGATATCGGCGCTGTCAAAGGCGAAGAAGACCCGATCGCCGGCCGTCGCCGCCAAATCCTGCTGTGATCCCGGCCCATAGCTCGGGGCGCCGCTCATCCCCGCGCCCGGTCCGCCGCCGGGACCGAGACCTCCCGCCGGCGTTTCCGGCGTGCTGCTGCACGCTGCAAGCATCAACAAGGCCGCCGCGACAGCGATCAAACGTGGCAACATGACAACCCCCTCTACCAATCGGTCCTGGATAGGCTGGATCAGGCCGCCCAACGATGCGACCGCGTTCCTCGGAACTGCGCGCCAACAATAAGAAGCGCTCGGCGGCGAGTTAAATCGACCATGGCTAACGAAGCAAGGGCGACCACGCCGGGTCGGATGCATCGCCCGATGTCGGCACCTCGCGCTTATTGTATCCGGTCAGGTCGATCGTGAAGAGTCGCGGCGAACCGCCGCGACCGCGCGAGTCCATCCGGCCCTCGCTGAAATACATTATCACCCGGCCATTTGGCGCCCAGGTCGGCGCCTCCACATCAAAACCCTGCGTCAGCGTTCGTTCCTGCGAGCCGTCCGGCTTCATCACGCCGACGTAGAACGAGCCGCCGTCGATCTTGGTGAAGGCGATCATATCGCCGCGCGGCGACCATACCGGATCGCCGTATTTGCCCGAGCCGAAACTGATCCGATGGACGCCGCCGCCATCGGCGCTCATCACATAGAGCGCCGGCTTGCCGCCGCGGTCGGAGTTGAACACGATCTGGCTGCCATCAGGCGAATAGGAGGGCGAGGTATCGATCTGATTACCGCTGGTCAGGCGCGTCAGTCCCCCGCCGTGAGCGCCCATCACATAGATGTGGCTGGTCCCGTTCTCCGAACGGCTCAGGAGCAGCCGGCTGCCATCCGGCGAAAAGCGCGGCGCGAACGTCATCCCGGGGATGTTGCCGATCGATCGCTGCTGGCCGGTGTCGAGGTTGTACAGATAGACACTCGGTTTGCCGGTGGCGTAGGACAGGTAGGCGATCTCCTGGGCCGAGGGCGAGAAGCGCGGCGTCAGCACCAATGAGCGGCCATCGGTCAGGTATCGGTTGTTGGCGCCGTCCTGGTCCATGATCGCCAGGCGCTTCACCCGCCGTTGCGCCGGGCCGGACTCGGCGATATAGGCGATGCGGGTATCGAAATAGCCCTCTTCGCCGGTGATCCGCTTGTAAATCTCGTCGGCGATGATGTGTGCGATGCGGCGCCAGTTCTGCTGGGTCGTCGTGTAGGCGAACCCGGCGAGTTGCTGCTCGGCGAACACGTCCCACAGCCGAAATTCGACGCGCAAGCGGCCGTCGCCCTGAGGCTGCACCGAGCCGGTGACCAGGGCCTGGGCGTTGATCTGGCGCCAGTCTGCGAAGTTCGGCCCGGCGCCCGCCGCGACGGTCTCGATGAAACTGTGCGGATCGAGCGGGCGAAACAGCCCCGAGCTCTGCAGATCGTTCGAGACCACCCCGGCGATGCCGCCGGTGGGCAGGCTGTCCCCGGCAAGGGCCGGAATCGCGATCGGTACCGGTTCGACGTTGCCCCGGGTGATGTCGAGCCGCAGATCGGCGTGCGCCGGCAATATCAGAATCAGCAGCGCCAGGCAGGCGAATGTCGCCCGAGCGACGCCCGAACCCCTACGGTGTGCTCTCATAAGAGATCCTTCGGATTGAAGAACAGGTCGAGATTGTGCCAGGCCTCGTATTTGTCGGGTGGCACGCGCAGGGGGGAACATTGCGGGTTCAAGACCGCTCGCTTGGCGCTGTCAGCCGCGGCACGGAAGAAGGGATCGCTGGCGTAGCGCCCGGTATCAACGATCGTCGCCTGACGTACTGTACCGTCCTGATTGACAACCGCCTTGATCTCGATGTCGAGATCCTTGGCGTCGCGGGCACCGGCCGGGACATTCCAGCAGCGTTCGATTTGCTGAACGATCAAATCCGCTTCACTCGCCGTGAGCTGGCTGCCGAGCGGCGCGTTGGGTTGCGAGGAGGGCGCGGCGCCGGCGACCGGCTGCGGCCGGGCCGGCGGCGTGTCCTCGGCTTCTGCCGTTTGCGTTTGCGTCAGGTTTTTCAGCAGCGAATCGAATTGGGCCGGCTCCGCCTTTTGCTGATGCTTCTCTTCGAGGTTCTTGATCAGCTTGTCGAAGGCGGCGGGATCGGTTTTCTCGGCGCGCGGCGGCGTTTGGCGGGCCAGCCGCGGCTCGGGCTTCGGCTCAGGTTTCGGCTTCGGCTCGGGCGGCGGCGGCATCCGCGGCGCCTGCGCTTCGACCGGTTTGGGTGGCGGCGGCGGCGGCGGAGGCGTGGGTTTTGCTTCCGGCTTTGGCACTGGCGCCGGGGCTGGCGGTGGCGCCGCGGCGGAGGGCGGCGGTGGTTCGGAGGCGACGGGCGGCGTCGGCTTGGGTTCGGGCTTCGGGGCCGGCGGCGCAATCGCCGGCTCAGGCTTGGCTTCCCGCCTTGGCCGATAGGGGTTCGGGTGCGTCGCCCTGGTCTCCGGCGCGATCGTCACCAGATCGACCGCGATCGGGGTTTCCTGCGGCGGCGGCGTTCGAAACAGGCTCGGCAGCCCGAACAGGATCAGCGCGACCATGCCGATATGCAGGGTGGCCGACAGCGCCATCCCGCTCGGCATCCGATCGCGCGCCGTCGGATCCGGCGCGACGCTGCGCTCGACGGTGACGATGCTCATTGCGGTCAATTCGGGCCGCCCTGTGGTTAGCGCTTGAGTGATGCCGCCGGCCGAACCGCCGCGGCACGGCCCTTCGGCGCCTCGGCAACCAGTGACACCTTGTGGAAGCCGGCGGCGGTCACCAGGCTCATCACCTCGAGCACGCGGCCGTAATTGATGTCCTTGTCGCCGCGCACATAGAGAACGGCGTCAGGGTTGCTGCCGGTAATCGCCTGCAGCTTCGCGACCAGC
>DATLTH010000528.1:0-3589 GCA_035533695.1 Allostellaceae bacterium
ACAAGGACGGCAAATTTCTCGCGATGCGCGGCTCGAACCTCGTCAACCAGGGCGCCTATGCGCTCGCCTTCGGCTCCCTCAACAAGGGGGTCGAGATCATGTCGAGCATCTACCACATGCCGGCGGTGCATTTTCGCGCCCGCGCCGCGCTCACCAACACGGCGCCGACCCGCCCCTACCGCAGCTCCGGCCGCCCCGAAGTCATGTTCGTCATGGAGCGCCTCATCGACCTCGCCGCGCGCCGGACCGGCATCGACCGCATCGAACTAAGGCGCCGCAACCTCGTGCCCAAGGAGATGATGCCGTACACCAACCCGTTCGGCATGGTCTACGACAGCGGCCATTACCACGAGGTCATGGAGCGCGTGCTGGCGATCGCCGACTGGCAGGGTTTCCCGGCGCGGCGAGCCGAAGCCAAGGCGCGCGGCCGCTGTCGCGGCATCGGGGTTGCCAATTACGTCGACACCGCGACCGGGGCGCCGCGCGAGAAGGCCGAGATGACCGTGGTGCCGCACGGTGCGAATAGCGGCATCGTCGAAATCGTCATCGGCACCGTGTCGCAGGGCCAGGGCCACGAGACCAGCTTTGCCCAGCTGGTCACCGAATGGCTGGGCGTGCCATTGGACAGCGTGCGCCTCGTCACCGGCGACACCGACCGGGTGCAGGTCGGCGGCGGGGCGCATTCGGGACGCGCGCTCCGGCTCGGCAGCATTGTCATGCTGAATGCCTCCAAGGAGATCATCGAGAAGGGCACCCGCATCGCCAGCCATCTGTTGGAGGCGGCGACGGCCGATCTCGAATTCTCCGAGGGCGCCTTCCGCGTCACCGGCACCGACCGCGCCATCGGCCTGTTCGAGGTCGCCCGCGCCGCAATCGAGCGCGACGACCTGCCCGAGGAATTGCGCGGCAAGCTGCGCGCCGAAAGCGACGAGACCGTCAACCTCGCGGCCTTCCCCTATGGCTGCCATGTTTGCGAAGTCGAAATCGACCCCGAAACCGGGGTGCTGGAGATCGTGCGCTACAGCGCGGTCGACGATGTCGGGCGCGCCGTCAACCCGATGATCGTGCACGGCCAGGTGCATGGCGGGATCGTCCAGGGCGTCGGCCAGGCGGTCGGCGAACAGATCGTCTATGACCGCGACAGCGGGCAGCTGTTGTCCGGCTCGTTCATGGATTACACGATGCCGCGGGCCGACCGGCTGCCGTTCTTCACCACCGAGCTGTCCGAGGTGCCGAGCCCGACCCACCCGCTCGGCATCCGGCCCGCCGGCGAGGGCGGCACCACCCCGGCTTTGGGCGTCGTCATCAACGCGGTCGTCGATGCGCTCGCCGAGTTCGGTGTCACCCACGTCGAAATGCCGGCGACCCCCGAGCGGGTCTGGCGCGCCATCCACCGCAGTGGCGAAATGTCGCAAAAGGGTTCAGGATAGAGGCAGCTTCAGAGGAGCATCAGCCATGGCACGCATCAGGCACATCGCGTTGACGACCAAGGAGCCGGCGAAGGTCGCCGAGTTCTACAAATCCGCTTTCGGCCTCACGGAATTGCGGCGCAGCCCGAACGGCGCGGTGTTCCTCAGTGACGGCCACATCAACGTGGCGATCCTCAATACCAAGGGTGAAGAGTCGCCCGACATGGGGGCGCATGGGGCACATTTCACCGGCATCCATCATTTCGGCTTCGAGGTCGACGATCTCGATGCGGCCTGCAACCAGCTCGAAGGCGCGCGCGGCGAACGGCTGACCGGCAAGGACCATATCGACCGCACGATGGCGGCCGGCGGCCACGCCAATTTCGAGATGAAATGGTCGGGCCCCGACGGCGTCGTCATCGACATCTCGCATACCGGCTGGGAAGGCACGCACGAGGCCGACTGAACCGGCGATAAACTCAAACCGGGGAAGTGAACGGGAGGAGCAGGCGATGGCAGGCAATTACACGATTTGCGCCGGGACGATCGGCACCGGGGTGTGGCTGAGCCCGGACGGCGGCGAGAGCTGGAAGCGCGCCGGCGGCGATTTGTGGAACGAGAGCCGGGTGTTCGAGCTGAGCGTGCACCCGCACGAACCGCGGACGCTGTTCGCCGGCTCCAATGACGGCATCTACAAAAGCACCGATGGCGGCATGAATTTCGCCCGGCTCAATTCGCCGATGAACGAGATGGATGTGTGGCGCATCGCCATCGACCCGGTCGATCCCGACATCATCTATGCCGGGACCCGGCCGGCAGCGCTCTATCGCTCGAAGGATGCCGGCCGCAGCTGGCAGAAGCTGACCGCCGAGATCGCCGAGAGCTGCCCGAATGTGCGCATCCCGCGGGTGACGGCATTGACCGTCGACCCGTCGGACCATCGCGTGATCTGGGCCGGGCTCGAGGTCGACGGCGTCCTGCGCAGCCAGGACGGCGGCGACAGCTGGGCGCGCATCCCAAATTCGGGCATCCCCGACCCCGACATCCACGACATCGCGGTCACGGTCAACGGCAAGACGACCGTGCTGACCAGCACGCCGCGCGAAATCTTCGCCAGCAACGATCGCGGCGAAAGCTGGTATCCCTTGATGGTCGGCGAGCAGTTCCGCCTGCACTATTGCCGCCATCTGGCGCAGAAGGCCGACGACCCGGCGACGTTGTTCGTCGCCACCGGCAACGGGGCGGCCGGCGACCAGGGCGCGATCCAGCGCTCGACCAACGGCGGCAAGAGCTGGCAGGCGGCGAAGTTGCCGGACGAGCCGAACTCGCCGATCTGGGCCTTCGCCACCCATGCCGCCGACCCCGGCCTGGTTCTCGCGTGCAGCCATTACGGCGAGATTTACGCCAGCCGCGACGCCGGCGAGCGCTGGTCGAAGCTGCGCCGCGAATTCACCGAGATCCGCGGCCTCGCCTGGGTCCCGAACTGATTGTCCAACCGTCATGGCCGGGCTTGACCCGGCCATCTGTCCCCAGCGCCGGCAGATCCCCGGGTCAAGCCCGGGGATGACGACAAGAGCGGAACTCCCCCGGCATGATCTCCGAGCCCCTGCCCTTTCTGCGCCCCCGCCCGGGTGCCCAGCCGCCGACCCTTTACCCCGATTATCAGAGCACGCAGAAGCGCTCGCCGAAGCGGGCGCCGATCCGCTTCGAGCATACGCTGTCGGAGCTGACCGGCCCGGTCTTCGCCGACCACTGGGCCGGGCCGGACAGTACCGACCTGACGACAACGCACGCCGGCGCGCCATTGGGCGAGCGCATCATCGTCGAAGGCCGCGTGCTCGACGAAGACGGGCGCCCGGTACCGGGCACGCTGCTCGAATTGTGGCAATGCAACGCCGCCGGGCGCTACCATCACCCGGTCGATCAGCACGACGCGCCGCTCGACCCCAATTTCATCGGCGCCGGCCAGGTGGTGACCGGAGCCGATGGCGGCTATCGCTTTCTGACGATCAAGCCCGGCGCCTATCCGTGGCGCAACACGCCCAACGCCTGGCGGCCGGCGCATATCCATTTCGGCGTGTTCGGCGCGGGCTTTGTCACCCGGCTGGTGACCCAGATGTACTTCCCGGGCGACCCGCTCCTCGGCTACGACCCGATCTACCAGAGCACCGCCGACGTGG
>DATLTH010000529.1:0-6160 GCA_035533695.1 Allostellaceae bacterium
AGAACCGAGGCCTGGTCCCAGTAGATGTGCTCGTGCGCCACCTTGCCGTCGCGAAAGCGCACGATGGCGACCAGCGGAACCTGCACCGGCAGGCCGGTCGGCGCGATCCCGGGCAGCATCCAATCGATTTCGACGCTGTGAGTGAATTTGAGGACCAGCTCCTCGACGAGCTGATCGCTGCCGATCGTGCGCGACACCGGGATCGCCTCCAGGTCGGGCGGCATTCGCGGGATGAAATGCGTCGCGTAGAAATGATGCAGCGCGGGCTTGCCGGAGCCGCCGGTCATGACCGGGATGTGGTTGACGTAGGCGTCATCGACCATCGTCGCGATCGTGGCGTCGGGATCCTTGGTATCGAACTCATGCCGCATATGTTCTTCCCACAGGCGGGCCAAGGTTTCGGGTCCGATCTTCCCGCTCATCGCTGATTTCCTCCGGTCGTCGCCGTGCCGATCGCAACGCTGGTATTCGGGCCACAGGATCGGCAATTTATCAATGCAATGCTGACGCGCCGCAGAGCTACCGAGCGACCTGCCGCGGACGGCCCGCGATGAAGCGACGGGCCGATCAGCTGCTCGTCGAGCGCGGGCTCGCCGACAGCCGCACGAAGGCGCAGGCGCTGATCCTCGCGGGCCTCGTTTCCGCCGACGGACGGCGGGTCGACAAGCCGGGCACCGCATTGCCCGAGGAAACCCCGCTTGCGGTCGCCGGTCCGGAGCATCCCTGGGTGTCGCGCGGCGGGGTCAAGCTCAATTTCGCGCTCGACCATTTCGCGCTCGATGTCGCGGGCGTCGTCGCGCTCGATATCGGCGCCTCGACCGGCGGCTTCACCGACGTATTGCTGACGCGCGGCGCCGCGCGGGTCTACGCGGTCGATGTCGGTCGCGCGCAGCTCGCCTGGAAATTGCGGCAGGACAAGCGGGTCATCGTCCACGAGGCGGTCAACGCCCGCTATCTCTCGCGGGCCGAGATTGCCGAACCGATCGATCTGGTCACCTGCGACGCCAGCTTTATCGGCCTCGCGACGGTATTGCCGGCTCCCCTCGCCCTCGCCGCCGGGCAGGCGGCGCTGGTCGCATTGGTCAAGCCGCAGTTCGAGGCCGGCCCCAATGATGTCGGCAAGGGCGGCGTGGTGCGCGACCCCGCCATTCATGCGGCGGTCTGCGCGCGCGTCGCCGCGTGGGTCGATGCCCAGCCCGGCTGGCATGTGATCGGCGTCGCCGAGAGCCCGATCCAGGGCCCCGCCGGCAACCGCGAATTTCTGCTCCACGCCCGCCGCGGCGATTGAGCGGAGGCGCCTCCTGCCGGCTATAAGGGGATGGGCAGCGGCCGGAGGTTAGGCCTCGGCGTGGCCTTCGGGGGCCTTTTCGTCCTTGTGGAAATCGAACTCGACCTTGGCGCCGCACGGGTCATTGAAGAACAATTGCCAGATGCCGCCGCCGGCGAGCCGCCGCAACTCGTAGTCCATTTTGCGGCTCTTCAACTTCGCAACGGTGCCCGGCAGGTCCTCGGCGCTGAACGCCATGTGGTCGAGCACGCCGGCGCGGTCGCCCTGGGGTAGGCTCTCGCGGTGGATCACATGCAGGATCGGCGTGTCGCCGCCCGAATAGAGCCACCAGCCGGGAAACTGGAACGGCGGGCGCCAGCCGACCTTAAACCCGCCGAGGAAATCGCAGTAGAACTCGCGGGTCGCCTCGAGATCGTCGCTCAAAACGGTGAAGTGGTTCATCGCGGTAGCAGGCATCGGGGTCTTCTCCCTGGCAATCGGGGGCGTTATAGCATCACAACAAATGGCCGAAGCACGGCTCGGCGTCAATCGCAGCGCGCGGCCCAGCTCAGTCCAATGTGGCGTAAATCACGCCGTCGCGGTTGGCCGCCATCGCCACGACCCCCGGCACGTCGCCGTGCTCGGCCGCCGTCATCAGCACCCGATCGATCGCCGTAGACGAACCCATCGCTCTCCTCCCTTGCCGATCCTCGGACCTGCCCGCAGCCCCCGCAATGCCCCCGATTCGGGCGCACCCGGCGCATATCCATCAATTCTTAAGCAAATCGCGAAAAGATCAGCGAGCACGTTACGGCGGAGACGGAAATGCGGTCTTGGTGGAGGTGGCCGACGCGGCGCTGGCGCCGCGGGGTTTCCTCTCGCGCGGCCCCATCCATCCGGCTGGTGTTTGCCGGCGCGGTCGGGGTCCTCTTCTCGGTCATCCTGCTGACCGGTTGGCTGGTATGGGATGCCCGCCGCATTGCGTGGGAACATGCCACCCAATCATCCGAGAATGTCGCGGCCGCAGTAGCGCATGACATCAGCCGCACGATCGAGCTCTACGATCTGTCGTTGCAAGCGGTGGTTGACGGTTTGCAATTGCCGAAGATCGGCGAGCTCAGCCCGGCGATGCGCAACGAGGTGCTGTTCGATCATGCCGCGACGGCGGGTTACCTCGGGCCGCTGCAGGTGCTGGACGAAACCGGGCGGGTGATTATCGACGCGCGAAGCGTTTCGCCGCCCCGGGAGAATTTTGCCGATCGCAACTTCTTCCGCGCGCAGCGCGATCGGCCCGCTCTGGGCCTCTTTATCGGCACGCCCTTCAAATCGTCGACCGGCGTGTGGTCCGTCGCAATCAGTCGCCGGCTGAACCGCGCTGACGGCAGCTTTGCCGGGGTCGTCGTCGGCGCGGTGCGCCTCGATTTCTTCGGTCAATTGTTTTCGCTGATCAATGGCGGCGCCGCCAGTTCGATCGCGCTGTTCCAACCCGATGGCAAACTGGTCGACCGCTTGCCGTATGACGAACGCCTGGTCGGTCGGGAGTTCGGCAAATTTGCGCTGTTCCAGCACTTGCAGAAAGCCAGGACCGGCGTTTTCGTGGCGCCGTCGGACATCGACGGCGTCAACCGATTATACGCCTATCGCCAGATCGGCGATCTGCCGCTCGTACTGAGCGTCGGCACAGCAAGCGACACCGTGCTCGCGCCGTGGCGGCAGAAGGCGATCGGCATCGCCATCGCGGTGTCCGCGCTGGCGGCCGTCGCCGGCATACTCGCGACGACGCTGATCGGCGAACTGCGCCGCCGCGACCGGGCCGAGCGGACGGCGCTGGAAAACGAGCGCCGCTACCGCCTGCTCGCCGAGCACTCGGGCGACATGATCGTGCGGTTCGACCCGCAAACCCAGCGGCGCAGCTATATTTCGCCGGCCTGCCGCCAGCTCTACGGCTACGAGCCCGCAGAGGCGCTGGCGATGACCGCCAAGGAGTTGATTCACCCCGAGGACTATGCCGGCGTCAGCGCGGCGCTCGCCCGGCTCGAACGAGACGGCGATCATCCGCCGATCGTCTATCGCGGGCGGCGCAAGGACGGCACGTACATCTGGGTCGAGGCGAGCCTGACGCGATCGCAAGATCCCGACACCGGAGCCCGCGAGATCGTCAGCGTCGTCCGCGACGTGCGCGAGCGCATCCGCTACGAAGCGGCATTGCGCCAGGCCAAGGAGGAAGCCGACGGCGCCAATCGGTCAAAGTCGCAATTCCTCGCGACGATGAGCCACGAATTGCGCACCCCGCTCAACGCCATCATCGGCTTTACCGAATTGATGCAGCACGAGGTCATGGGGCCGATCGGCAACGAGCAATACCGGTCCTACGTCAACGACATCAACATCAGCGGCTCGCACCTCTTGGAGTTGATCAACGACATCCTCGACCTGACCAAGGCGGAAGCCGGCATGCTGGAATTGCATGAGGACATCGTCGATCTCGCGGGGTCGATCGGGATCGTGGCGCGGGCGAGCCGGGCGCCGATCGACAAGGCGGGGCTGACGATCGCCGTCGAGCTGGCACCCGAGTTGCCGGCATTGCGCGCCGACGAGCGCAAAGTCCGCCAGGTTTTGTTCAACCTGATCGGCAACGCGATCAAGTTCACCCCGGCCGGCGGGGGCATTCGCATATCGGCCCGGTTCGATCTGCAGGAGGGTGTCAGGGTCACCGTCGCCGATAGCGGGATCGGCATTGATCCCCGCGACCTCGACCGGGTGTTCGAGCCGTTTGTGCAGGTCGACAATTCGCTCGCCCGCAAGCACCACGGCACCGGGCTCGGATTGCCGGCGGTCAAGGCGATCGTCGAATTGCACGGCGGCACCGTCGAGCTGAAGAGCACGATGGCGGTCGGGACTGAAGTGACCGTCGTCTTCCCGATCGACCGGGTGGTTGCCGAGCCGCCCGCCGAGCCGGCCCGCTCGGCTGCCTGACAGGGCCGCCCCGGGGGCCGCCCGGGGGCCTCCGGAGCGGTCAGCGCGCCGCCGCAGACCCGCCGCAGTCGCACTCGATGTGGAAGATGCGCGCCGCGTTCTCGCCGAGGATCGCGGCTCGCTCGGCTGCGGTCAGCGCCGTCTGGTCGACGATGGTGACCGGCTCCAGGTCGCCGATCCCGAACGGGTAGTCGGAGCCGAGCATGATCTTGTCGGCGCCGGCCACGTCGCACAAAAAGCGCAGCGCGCGCGGCTCGAACATCACCGTGTCGAAAAAGAGCCGGGAGAACCCTTCCTGCGGGTTCGCGAAATCGGAATGGATTGCGTGGTTGCGCTTCAGCCGGCCCAGCGCATAGGGCAGGGCGCCGCCGGCATGCGACAGGATCAGGCTGACGCCGGGATAGCGCGTCAGATGCCCGGAAAACAGCAGGCGCGCCACCGCGATCGTCGTATCGGCGAGGCGCCCGACCGCGTTGATCAGATCGTAGCCGTCAAGCCGGTCGTCATTGCACATGTAGTGCGGATGCAGAAAGATCGCCGCATGCCGAGCCGAAGCGACCTCCCAGAACGGGTTGAGGCTCGGATCGTCGAGATTGCCGCCGATGCCCTTCGGCTGGGTTGCGATCATCGCGCCCTTGAAGCCCTGGTCGAGCGCCTCGTCGAGCACCCGCGCCGCCAACGCGCCGTCCTGCAACGGCACCGTCGCGAGCGCCGTCAGCGCGGACAGGCCCGCCGCGTCGCGCTGCATGTGCTCGTTGTAGAACCGCGCCCAATCGGCGGCCTCCTCACCCGGCAATTCGTAGCCGTAGACATCGGTCCAGCCGCCGACCAGCTGATGGTCGACCCGCGCCGCCTTGAGCCAGTCGCGCCGCGCTGCAAGATCGGCGAGGCGCGGCTGGATCGGCCGTCCGGGAGCACCCCCGGCAAACGCCATGCGCGGCATGGCGCCCTCGGTATGGAGGGCAACCGACGGAAACAGCCGCCGCTCGCTGCGCAATGCCTCCAGCATGCTGCCCGGCACGACATGGGCATGGGTGTCGATGATCATCAGGGCATCTCCTTCGGGTAGGATAAGATTAAGAGATATTGTCCGGCCGGATGTCGAGCCGTCCGCGCCGCCGAGTTGGCCGCCGAGCTGAAGGAGCGAACATGACCTACCCCACCCGCCTGATCCCGACCACGGTTGTCGGCAGCTATCCGCAGCCCGACTGGCTGATCGACCGCGCGCGGCTCGAGCAGCATGGCGTGCCGCGGGTACATGCCGAGGATATCTGGCGGGTCGCCGAACCCTACCGCGCCGAGGCCGGCGACGACGCGACAATCGTCGCGATCCGCGAGATGGAGCGCCTCGGCATCGACATCGTCAGCGATGGCGAGATGCGGCGCGAAAGCTATTCCAACTATTTCGGGCTGGCGCTCGATGGGCTCGACACCAGAAACATCGGCTCGGTTATCGGCGCCAACGGCCGCGCGACACCGGTGCCGCGGGTCGTCGGCAAGATCCGCCGCAACGGGCCGGTCGAACGAAGCGACGCGGAATTCCTGGTTCGCCACGCGACCCACGCGACCAAGATTACGGTGCCCGGCCCGTTCACCCTGGCCCAGCAGGTGCAGAATGAGTTCTATTCGGACGAAGCGGAGATGGCGATGGATTACGCCGCCGCGGTCAACGAGGAACTGCGCGAATTGAAGGCGACCGGCGTCGATGTCGTGCAGCTTGACGAGCCATGGGTGCGCGCCGCGCCGGAAAAGGCGGCGCGCTACGGCATCCAGGCGATCAACCGGGCATTGCAGGGTATCGCCGGGCCGACGGTCGTTCATATCTGCCTCGGCTACGGCAATCTCGTGCACAACAAGCCGAGCGGCTACGCCTTCCTGCCGCAGCTTGCCGAATCGGCGGCGACGCAGGTCTCGCTG
>DATLTH010000530.1:0-8864 GCA_035533695.1 Allostellaceae bacterium
CCCAGCCTGCCGCTCAGATTACGATTTCGTTATCTGAGCGTCATCGCGGCTTCAGGTTGGGTTGCTATTCTTCAGTCTCTTTGTCGTCAGGGGACAACCTCGCCGGGCAACCGGCGGTGATCCAAATAGAATGCAAATTGAGCGCTTAGGACTCGCGAAGCTCGCGCGATGCGCGGCGCTGCTGCTGCCGCTGGCGGGTTGCGCCAGCTATCGGCCACATCCTCTTGACCCAAAGGCGACGGCGGCAGCGCTTGGACAGCGCAGCCTTTCGGACCCGCGGCTGCTGCGCTTTATCGATATCGAGCGGCGCCGCAGCGATCCGCCGCGCTGGAACCTCGACACTCTTAGTTTGGTCGCCTTGTACGAGCGGCCGGAGATGCCGATAGCGGCGGCGACGGTGAAGGCGGCCGAGGCGGGAGAGATCACGGCAGCAATGCTGCCCAACCCGACCCTATCGATTTCGCCGACCTACAACACGACCACCGTCATTCCTTCGCCGTGGCAGGTCGGGCCGATCGTCGACTTCCTCGTCACCAGTCTCATTGAAAGGCCGGCCAAAATCGCGCGAGCCCGCGCCCAGGCAGAGGCCGCACGGCGGGCGCTCGCCGTCACTGCTTGGGGATTGCGCGGTAAGGTGCGAACAGCTCTGCTCGATCTGTGGGCGGCCCGGCGCCGGCTTGCCCTCTCGACGCGCGGGCTGACGCTGGCACGCGACTACGAAACCGCCGTCGCCCAGCGCTACCAGGCCGGGCTGGTGTCCGCCGGCACATTGAACCTAGCCCAGCTATCGGCGAACCAGGCGGCCCTGCGCCTGGCGGCCGACCGGCGGACGCTGCGGCTCGCACGCGCCGGGCTTACCGCTTCCCTCGGCCTGCCGCGCCAAGCGCTCCAGGGCATCAGGCTCGACCTTGCCGGGTTTGACCATCCGCAGCAACCGCCCCCTCTCGCTCCGCTGTTCCATGCAGCGCTGACCACCAGACCCGACGTGCTGGCGGGCTTATACCGCTATGCCGCGACGGAAGCCGCGCTTCGGCTGGCGATCCTGCGGCAATACCCATCGCTCGATATGGGTCCCGGCTATCATTACGACCAAGGCGACAACAAATTCATTCTCGACATCTCGCTACCGCTGCCGATTCTAAATCAGAACCAAGGCCCGATCGCCGCGGCTCGCGCCGCCCGCCGGCTCGCGGCCGCGCGGTTCCTGGCGGTTCAGCAACGAGTCCAAGGCGAATTCGAGCGCGCCCGTGCAAATTGGCGAGCGAGCGCAGCGGAGGCGAAGAATGCGAAGCAGGTTCGCGCCTCGGCCGAGAATACGGTGTCTCGCCGGCGCGTCGCCTTCAAGGCGGGCCAAATCGGCCGGCTACGGCTCGTCGGATCGCAAATTGCGCTCGTCCAGGCCGAAGAAGGCGCGCTTGCCGCTTCGGTCGATGAGCGGGTCGCGCTCGGGGCGCTGGAAGCGGCCCTCTACCGTCCCTTTCTCGTCGCCTATGGAGTCCGCCGATGAGGCTCAGCGCAATCTACGTTCTTTTGGCGCTGGCGGTGGCATCACCGAGCTTGGCACAGGCCGGGTCTCCCGACACGGTTAGGCTCGACGGAACGGCCCTCAAGGCGGCGCAGCTCCACCTACAAGCTCTCGAACGCAGCCGCCGCGCGCCGCAGATTGCAGCCTACGGCATCGTTCTCGATCCAACGCCGCTCGCAGCGCGTTCCGCTGATCTTGCCGCAGCCCGCGGCAAGATAGCAGTTGATAAAGCAAAGGCGAGTCTTGCCGCCGCCGCCGAGGCGCGAGCACAGGGGCTTTATCGCACTGGGCAGAATATCGCGCTAGCCGAGTTGCAGAAGGCGCAGTCGCAACTTGCGGTCGCCAAGGCCGATCAGGCAATGGCGGCGGCGGCGCTCGCCGAGAGCAAGGCCCGCATCCGCGCCGCCTGGGGGGCGGCGCTTACTGCCGCGATCACATCGAACGCTGATCCTCTGCCGGCGCTTGAAGAGGGCAAAAAGCTCCTCGTCCGGGTGAGCCTGCCGCTCGGAGCGCACTTTTCGGACCCGCCGCGGATGGCCTCAGCGACAACACCCGATGGTACGCATATCACGCTGCATTTCGTCGGGCGCTCGCCGCGAGCTGCCAAGCGCGTCGCGGGCCAAAGCTCCTTCTATTTGATGGATCGAACGAGCGCGGCGGCGATCGGCACGCCGCTCGCGGTTTCGCTCGACACCGCGGCCCCGGAGAACGGGGTCGTGGTGCCCACGTCGGCCGTCGTGTGGAATGACGGGAAGGCACTCATCTACCGACAGACTGGCGCCGGCACCTTCGCCGCAATCTTCATCAGCACCGCGCAACCGAGCATGGGCGGCTATTTCGTGCCGGAGCGGGTGCTTGCTCCGGGCACGAAAATCGTCAGCGACGGTGCGGCGTTGCTCCTGTCGGCTGCGCTTTCCGCGAAATCGCCCAAAGCCGCCAAAGACGATGCGGATCGGGATTAGATCGCCATGATGCGCGCGATCGTTCAGTTCTGCTTGCGCTTCCGGCTGCTCGTGCTGTTCGCAGCGCTGGCGCTGGGGATCGTCGGCGCCGCCGCACTTTTTACCGCCCGCTACGACGTGTTCCCCGAATACGGCGCGCCGACGGCGACGATCGTGACCAATGCCGCCGGCCTGTCGCCGCGGCAAATCGAAACCTTGGTAACCCGGCCGATCGAGTATGCGGTCAATGGCATCCCCGGGCTCTCCGCGCTGCGCTCCCAATCGATGGAGGGGTTGTCGGTGGTCGCCGCGGTGTTCCATGGCGACACCGATGTCTACCTCGACCAGCAGCTTGTGGCGCAGCGGCTGGCGCCGATTACGAAGACGTTGCCGCCTGGCGCGCTGCCCGTCATTGCGCCGCTGCAGTCGGCGACCGGCATCGCCATGGCTGTCGGCCTCGTCTCCTCGAAGCTGTCGCCGATGGAACTGACCGAACTCACCCGCTGGACAATCCGTCCGGCCCTCCTCGCTGTCCCCGGCGTCTCAAAGGTGGTGATCTTCGGCGCCCAGCCCGAACAGCTGCAGGTGCAGTTCGATCCGAACAAGCTGATCGGCCTCGATGTCGGGCTGAACCAACTGACTGCCGCCGCGTCGGCGGCGAGTGCAGTACGTGCCGCCGGCGTCATCGACACGCCGAACCAGGAATTCGTTCTGACGAGCCATGGCCAGGCGCCGACCGCGTCGGCACTCGCCAGTCGACTTTTTTTTCAGCGGGATGGCATCAATCTCACGCTCGGCGACGTCGCGCATATCACGATCGGGGTGCCACCGGCGATCGGCGGCGCGCTGGTCGACGGCAAGCCGGGCCTCGTGCTCGCCGTCGGCCTCAATTACGGCGCCAATACGCTCACCGTGACGCGCGCGCTCGACCATGCGCTGGCACGGCTCAAGCCTGTGTTCGAGCGCAACGGCATCACCCTCGATAGCAAGGCGCTGCGGCCCGCCACCTTCATCTATGCGGCGCTTCACGATGTGGGCTATTCGCTCGCGATCGGCGGGATGCTGATCCTCGTCGTCCTCTATCTGGCGCTGCGCAACTGGCGGACGGCTGTCATTTCGTTTGCCGCCATCCCGCTCTCGTTAATGACCGCAGCGATGGTTCTCGGCCGTTTCGGCTTAAGCCTCAACACGCTGACTCTCGGCGGCTTGGCAATCGCGCTCGGCGAGGTCGTCGACGACGCGGTGATCGGTGTCGAGAACATCCACCGCCGATTGCGCGAGAATCGCGCCCTCGAACACCCGCGGCCGGCGCTCGCGGTGATCCTGGGTGCGACAATGGAGGTGCGCAGCGCCGTCATCTTCGCGACGGCCGCGGTCGTCATCGTGTTTCTACCGATATTGCAACTCAGCGGCGTCGCCGGCCGCCTCTTCGCGCCTCTCGCCCTTGCCTATATCTTTTCGATCCTCGCCTCGTTGGCGGTGGCGCTCACTCTCACCCCGGCGCTCGCGGCCATGCTGCTGGCCCGAGCGTCGCTGCCGCCCGAGGATCCGCCGCTGGTAGCGCGCGCAAAGCGCCTCTATGCCCACCCCCTCGCGATAGTCGATCGACATCCGCGAGCAGTCCTCGCGGTCGTCATTGTCTTGGTGATCGCGGGGCTCGGCACCGCACCCTTTCTCAAGACCCGGTTTCTACCGCAATTCCACGAAAACGATCTGATCGTGCACTACGAGACGGCGCCGGGCACCTCGATCGCCGCGATGCTGAAGATCGGCCGGCGTGCGATCGGCATCATGCGCCGACTGCCGGACGTCGCGCATGTCGTATTGCATGCCGGTCGCGCGCATCTCTCGAACGGCAATGCGCTTACCAACAAGGCTGAGATCGACGTCGGGCTCTCGGCAAAGGGGGCGGCGAACAGTGTCGCCGCGGAGCAGCATATCCTCGCTGCGGTAGAGGGCGCCCCGGGCGTCCGGTGGTGGGCAAATACGTTTCTCGCCGAGAAGATCGCCGAGACGATCTCCGGCGTCACCGCCCCAGTGGTGGTCACGATCTACGGCCAGCACATCGCGGCGTTGGGTCAGGATGCCAGAACGGTGGCGGCGGCGCTGCGCCAGGTCCGCGGCGCGGCCGGGGTGCGCATTCAGGCCCCGCCGGGGACGCCGGTGCTGTCGATCCGGCTCCACGGTGCGGCGCTCGCCCGCTTCGGCTTCACCCCCGCCGAGGTGCTGAAAGCGATTCAGACCGCCTATGCCGGCCGCACCGTCGGCCGGGTCTACAAGGCGGCACGCTCCTTTCCGATCGTCGTCGTGCTGCCGCCGAGGCTGCGCGCCGATCCGACGGCGCTCGCCTCGATTCCGCTTGCCAACGCCTCCGGCATGGTCGTTCAGCTTGGTACGTTGGCGCGGATTCGCGAGCGCGCCGGGCAATCGCTGATCCTCCACCTTGGGGCGCAACGCGTGCAGATCGTCACGGCGAACATCACCGGCAGCGCCGCAAGCTTTGTCGCGCGGGCGCGCCATCGGCTTGCCGGCATCCCACTTGCCTCCGGCGATTATCTCGCCATCGGCGGCACCGCCGCGGCATCGGGGGCAGCGCGGCTCGAACTCCTGTTGCGCGCGGGCCTCGCCTTCGCCGCCGTCCTCGGGCTTCTCGCCATCGCGCTGCGCGACGGGCGTAACGTCTTGCTGCTGACCGCCAACTTGCCTTTCGCGCTGATCGGCGGCATCGCCGCCGTGTGGATCACGGGGATACCAGTTTCGCTCGGCGCGGCAGTCGGTTTTGTGACGGTGTTCGGTATCACCTTGCGCAACGCCCTAATGCTCCTCTCGCATTATCGGCGGCTCGTCAGCGAGGAAGGGCTGCCATGGTCGCGCGAGACGGCCCAGCTCGGCGCGATGCATCGTCTGACGCCGATCCTGATGACCGCTTCCGTCACCGCGCTCGGGCTGTTGCCGCTGGCGATCCGGGCGAACCTTCCCGGCCAGGAAATCGAAGGGCCGATGGCAATCGTGATCCTCGGCGGCTTGTTCAGCTCGACGGTCCTCACCCTCCTCGTCCTCCCAATCCTGGCGCTGCGCTACGGCCGGTTCGAGCGAGTGGGAGACGAGCGTGTCGGAGAGCCGGCGTTCACCCCGGGAATGGCGGACGACTAAGCCCTGGAAGCGCGCCATATCCGCTTCTCATCCGCTCCATGGTTCGCGATGGCAGGAGTCCGATGCAGATCACTTTTCCATACCGGACCCGGCAAGGCTGCGGATCGCGGGATCGGCAGCGGAGGCTCGAGTGGGACGCGATCAACAAGGCGCTCAGAGACGACTCGATGGCCGTGTTTCGAGCCATGCGGAAGTTTCGGCATGAGGGCGAGGAGGACTATGTCGAGCGCGTGCTGAACAGCTTTGAAGATGGCTCGTTCCTGATCAACCGGCTCGGAGCCGAGGGCGTTATCGATCAGGAACTCGCGGTGGTGTTGCTCGACCTGCGACGGCGGCTCATCGACGAGCACGGGAACACGCCAGCGGCGATGATGCTGATCGACCGCGCCGTCGCCGCCTACCAGGATTTCATGCGGATCGAAGGGTGGGTAGACAATCTGTCTATCCTGATCGAGCATGAGTTTTTCGGTCTTGATGGATCGAGCGCCCAATTTCGGGACCGCTACGGCCGGGAAGGCCGGGCGATCCGGGGGCTCACGGTCGAGCAACATCTTGCCCGTCTGCGCGAGGGCCTGATCCCCCTTTCCGAGCGCAGTGGCCGGGTCATGCGGGAGGCGCTGGGGGCGCTGGAAACGCTTCGGGCCGCTCCGAGCCATGCGGTGGAACGATCGAAGCCGATCCCGATCTCGCTCACATTCGGGCGGTGATCGCCGAACGTGAGAAAGTCCGAATAGCGGAGCCGGCTCCGGAAGCTGCTCCGCCGGCTGGCCCCGGTGCAACGGCTCAAATGGGGTCGGTTTGCCGACCTTCGCTGGCCCCCCACGGAACGGCGAGGTAGCGCCGATTCCGGTCGCCCGCGCAGCACCGCGTTCCGCCATCGAGTTCGACCGTAAGCGGTCATCCGCCGGTAAATTCTTGTACTACTATCCCTCCCAGCCGGCCTTGCGCACCCCGTCGAGCATGTGCGCGTGGTCCTCCGGCCGCATCCACGGCGGGCGATTTCGGATGTACATATCGAACGTGGCCTCCATGCCAGCGGCCTTCTCAAGCGCTTCCCTCGCTTCCTCGGCGCGGCCGAGTTGGCCAAGTGCCGCCGCAAGCCAACGATGAGGAAGTACAAAACTTGGGTGCGATCTCAGAGCGTTGCGCGCTGCCTCGACCGCGGCCTCGAATTCACGAGCGTAATAGTGGGCCATCGTCACGTGCAGCAGACGATGCGCCAACAATGAGCTGTGCGGATCAAGCCTGATTGAGGTCTCGAGCGCGGCGAGGCTTTCCTTTGGCCGTCCAGACATGACCAAGGCCGCCCCCATCGCAGCGTGAGCGAAGGCAAAGTTCGGACTGACCGCCAAAGCGCGCTGTGCCGCGGCCAATGCACCGCCGTAGTCGGCGTGCTGCGTCAAATTATGGGCTAGGCATGCGCACGCTTCTGGATTGGCGGGCTCCAGCGCTATAGCTTGGCGCGCCAGATCCAGGGCTGAATTCATCGAGGCGGCGAGCTCCGCCGCCCCGAACATCCAGCCCGCACGAGCGCGAGACTCGGACAACCCGACCCAGGCACTGACGAAACGTGGGTCCAGATCGACAGCCTTCTGAAAAAACTGCTGAGCAAGCCGATTGTCCTCTGCATTGGCCTTGTCAAAATGCCACAACCCGCGTTGGTAGGCAGCCCATGCATCAAGATTCTCAGGCGGTTTGCGCATCGCCCGCTGCAATTCGGCTTGGGAGATCGCCGGGGCAATCGCGATAGTCACCGCCTCGGTGATCTCATCCTGCACCGCGAAGATGTCGGCGAGGTCGCGGTCGTAGCGGTCGGCCCAGACGTGGTTGACGGTCTCGGCCTCGATCAGCTGCGCGGTGACGCGGATACGGCTGCCGGCTTTGCGAAGGCTTCCCTCGAGGACGTAGCGGACACCGAGTTCGCGGCCCACCTTTTTCACATCAATGGCCCCTCCCTTGTAGGTGAAGCACGAATTGCGGGCGATGACGAATAGCGAGGGATAGCGCGACAGCGCGGTGATGACGTCTTCGGCGATACCGTCGGCGAGGAATTCCTGTTCGGGGTCGCTCGACATGTTAGCGAACGGCAATACCGCGACCGATGGTTTGTCGGGCAGCGGCAGCACAGCCCCCGATGGGTTCTCACCCGCTTCAGCACGCCTGCGACGCTCGGCACTGGCTCTAGCATCGCGGGAGAGGGTGGATCCCGGCGCGCGAGCGCCCGGCTGGGTGAGGGCGATCCGATAGACTCGGACCGGGCGGGCGATGTTCTTCAATTCCGGCTCGCCGAGATCCTCGAAAGCTAGGTCGAGCCGGCCGGCGGCATCCTCCTGCACACGGCCCGAGACACAGATGCCGCCAGGCTCGGCCATTGCTTCGAGGCGGGCGGCGATGTTGACGCCGTCGCCGAACAGGTCACCTGCCTCGACGACAATATCGCCCTGATGGATGCCGATCCGGAACTCGATGCTCTCGGCCGGTGGGGCACCAGTGTTCCGCTCGGCTATTGCGCCCTGCACCTCGGCGGCGCAGCGCAGCGCGTCGACCACGCTGGCGAATTCGACCAGCATGCCGTCGCCGGTGGTCTTTACGAGGCGACCCTTGTGCTCGGCGATTTTCGGATCAATCAGCTCGCGATGGAGCGCCCGCAGCCGCGCTAAGGTACCCTCCTCGTCAGCGCCTATGAGCCGACTGTAGCCGGCCACATCGGCGGCGAGAATGGCAGCAAGCCGTCGCTCGACCCGGTCTCCGCTCATCCGTTAACCAGTATCTCCGGAAATGCCCTCGAACCGAGATTATGCCTAACCCCAACCTGACGCGAGTCGCCGGTTAGGGTGTTTCCGAGTAGTCTCGCTGTGAAGGGCCGCTTCCCACCCAAGATCGCCATCCATCCTTGCCGACCGCGAGGTCGGCTTCGGGGCATTTTGACCCGTCGCCGCCACGCCAGCCGAACGCCTGCTGTCGGTTCAGTTAGCCGACCCCCACCGCGCCGCACGGCAACGGGCAAGATGCGCCGTAAGCGGCCGTAACCGGCCGGTCATTGCGCCTGGTCGTTTTCAGTCTTGCCGGAAGGTTCGGAGTTTTCCCTGTGTATGTCGATAATCGGTAAGCGGTGCTTCAGAACCATGGCCCGAAGGGCTTGACGGTTCAGTGGGTTTGGGCGGTCCAGGCCCAGGGTAGGAGCTCGGCGAGGCGGCTGTTGGGCCAGTTGTTGACGAGCTTGGTCAGGATGTCGGTGAAGTAGG